>CAIVQM010000384.1 GCA_903908025.1 uncultured bacterium | reverse complement strand
GTGGCAATCACGGCGGCGATGCTGGGTCCAACGGGTTTGAACGCTTTTGCCCAGGCCTATCCACACCGCACGTTCGATGTTGGGATTGCTGAACAACACGCGGCAACAAGTGCTGCCGGAATGGCGTTTGGTGGACTGCACCCAGTGGTGGCGCTGTATGCGACGTTCCTGAACAGAGCCTTCGATCAGGTGCTCATGGACTGCGCCCTGCATCGTGCAGGTGTCACCTTCGTGCTCGATCGTGCCGGCATCACGGGAGACGATGGTGCCAGCCACAACGGCATGTGGGACATGGCGATGCTCCAGGTGGTTCCCGACCTGCGGATCGCGGCGCCGCGCGATGAGGCAACACTCCGCGCCGAGCTTCGTGAGGCCGTTGTGGTCGATGACGCGGTCACGGTGGTGCGGTTCCCCAAGGGAGCGCTGGGCCCCGCGATCCCCGCCCTCCGCACGGAGAATGGATATGACGTCATCGCCGAGTCGGGCAGCCCCGAGGTGGTCATCGTCGCGGTGGGCGCCTTCGCGCCCCTGTGCATCGATGTCGCTGAGCGACTGAAGGCGCAGGGCATCGGTGTCGTCGTCGTCGATCCGCGCTGGGTGAAGCCGGTACCGGTATCGCTGGTCCCCTTGGCGGCGGCAGCGCGGTTGGTTGTCGTCGTTGAGGACGGCATCCGGGTCGGGGGAGTCGGCTCTGCGGTCAGCCAGCTGCTACGTGACTCCGGTGTCGAGGTCCCGCTCAGCATGATCGGGGTGCCCGACCGCTTCCTTGATCAGGGCAAGCGAGCCGAGGTGCTCGCCGAGTGCGGGCTGACGGCGCAGGACATCTCCCGCACGATCGTCGAGACGATGGCACGGCGGGCGGACGCGGATCCCGAGGTAGCGTCGGTCGAGACCGGCACCACCGACAGCACGATCAGGCAGTAACCAGCCAGTCGACGACCTGGGTGGCCGTCCAGCCATCCGGGTAGAGCTCGAGCAACTGGCGCGCGGCAGTCGTGTCAGAGCCGAGGGTCACGATCGGCAGTTCGCGGTAACCGTCCTTGCGGGTCTGCCCAAGCCCGACCGAAGCGGTCAGCCCGTTGCAGACGCAGGCCCGGCCGATGGTGTCCTCAGCCGTGCCGTCTTTGCGCTCGTACATGTGCTCGGGCTCGGCCGCGCACCGGTAGCCGACGACATCGTCCGGTCGGAGGTACGGCGTACGCAGGAACCCGAGGTCACAGAGGCGCGGACGCTCGACCATGATCTCGCGATCGGAGATGGTGCCCTCGATCTCTGCAACCTTGAACGGGAAGCCGGTGGGCGAAGCCAGCGGATCGGTGCGCACGTGCAGGGAGTCGTCGCGGATGCCGTCGAGTAGCGCGTTGCGGATCTCGTCGATGAGTCCGGAGTCGGTCGACAGCGCGAACACTGTGCCGACCTGCACGCCATGGGCGCCGGCCTCCCGCGCCTCGCGCAGTGCCGTGGGCATGCCAGCCGCACCGGCGAGCCAGAACGGCATGTCCAGGGCCGCGATCTTCGCGAGGTCGGGCTCATCGCGAGGGCCGAAGAGCAGTTCGCCCTTCTCGTCGATGACGCTCTTGCGCGGCGGAGCGTTGTGGCCGCCGGCCGGGGGGCCCTCCACGACGAAGCCGTCGGGACGGATGTCTTCATCGCGGGCGAGGAAGGCCGCCAGCACATGGGCCGACACGATGGCGAGGAAGACCGGGCGCGTCAGGGTCGGCAGGCTCGGCCCGACGACGTCACTGGCATCGAGGTCGAGGGTGAAGCGGTCTGAGTCCGCGCCGTCGACATCGATGGGCAGATGCACGATGCGGCCGGCGGCCAGGTCGTTGAGGGTGCGGGGGATCTCGCGTGGCACGCCGGCGCCCATCAGGACGACGTCGACCCCGGCGATCATCGCGCCGAGGAGGGTTGCCGGAGTGGAGAGCTGGATCTTCTCCAGGCAGTTGATGCCGACGAGACCGTCGTGGCCCTCCTTCGCAAGCCACACCTCGACGAAGCCGCCGAGAACGACGAGTTCGACTGTTGCGCGATGCGGGGTGATCGTCAGATGCGAGATGGGGGAGTACGGCGTGCCCTCGGGACGCCCGCCCTCCCGGAAGAACCGGCTGAGGGCGCGCTCGGCCATCTCCTGGTTCGGGAAGGCGGCCAGCGCCCGGCGGGAGCTGCCGTCGGGGTCGCCGTCCTGCAGGCGGCGGGCGAGGACGAGGTCAAGGGCCACCCCGGACACGACGCCGAGCTGGCCACAGCGCGACACGGCATTGGCGAGCCGCCACGAGGAGACGGCGGCGCCCATGCCGCCCTGGATGATCTCGGGCAGCTGATCAGCAGTGAGCACGAACGACCTCCAACGGACGTAACCTACGACGACGTAGGTTACGGTACCGTAGGTTGCCGGCCGGATGCACCCTTAGGCGAGCCTTGTTTCGCGGCTAGGCAGGAACCGAGGCGACGCCGAGTGCGAGGAAGCGCCCGCCGGCGGCACGTTCGGCCGCACCGCTGCGGTCCAGGTAGGGCGTGATGCCACCAAGCCAGAAGGGCCACCCTGCGCCCAGCAGCATGCACAGGTCGATGTCCTGGGCCTCGGCGACGACACCCTCGTCGAGCATGCGGCGGGCCTCGTCGGCCAGCGCGTCGGCCGCCCGGGTTCGCACCTGCTCCTCTGTGAGCGGTGAGTCGCCCTGCACCAGCATGGCGGCGATCTCAGGATCGACGATGTATCTGCCGTCGTCCTGCTTGACCCAGATGGCGGTCTTCCCTGCCGCGACGATGTTGCGCATGTTCTCCGAGACGTGGAAGCGCTCCGGGTAGGCAGCGTTCATCGTCTCGGACACGTGGAAGGCCACGGCGGGCCCGACCAGTCGCATCAGGTTGAACGGCGACATGGGCAGGCCCAGCGGATCCACCGCACGGTCGGCCACAGCGATGTCGGTTCCCTCGTCGACAGCCTTGATGATCTCGCCCATGTAGCGGGTCAGGAGTCGATTGACGACGAATGCCGGCGCGTCCTTCACCAGGACGCAGGACTTCTTCAGCGTCTTGCCGACGGCGAATGCCGTTGCGACCGTGGCATCGTCGGTCTGCTCGGCGCGGGCGATCTCCAGCAGCGGCATGAGCGCGACTGGGTTGAAGAAGTGGAAGCCGACGACCCGCTCGGGATGCGCGAGATCGGCCGCCATAGCGGTGACCGACAGCGACGAGGTGTTGGTCGCGAGGATGCAAGTCTCGGAGACGATCGCCTCGACTTCGGCGAACACCTGCTTCTTGACCGCGAGATTCTCGAAGACTGCTTCTATCACGAAGTCGGCATCAGCGAAGGCGGCCTTGTCTGTCGAGCCGGTGACGAGTGCCGACAGCCGGTTGGCCTTGTCCTGGGAGAGGCGTCCCTTGGCCACCTGCCCGGCGAGATCGACGCGCACGAACTCGAGCCCCTTGTCCACGCGCTCAGCGTCGAGGTCGGTCATGACGACGGGCACCTGCAGGCGCTTGGCGAACAGCAGCGCCAACTGGCTCGCCATCAGCCCAGCGCCGACGACGCCCACCTTGGTGACCGCCCGGGCCAGTGACTTGTCGGGCACACCGACCGGCTTCTTCGCCCGCTTCTGCACCAGGTCGAAAGAGTAGAGCGAGGCGCGGAGATCGTCGCCCATGACGAGATCGGCCAGGGCCTCATCCTCGGCGTCGAAGCCCTCGTCGCGCGTCGCCGTACGGGCGGCGCTGACGAGGTCGAGGGCGCGATAGGGGGCTGGAGTGGCGCCGTGGATGCGGTCGTCGAGCATGGTGCGGGCAATGCCGACGATGGCCTCCCAGCTCTCGCGATCGGGCTCGGGCCGGGCCACGTCGATCGTCTTGTTTACGACACCGGCTGCCCAGCGGATGGACTGCTCCAGGAAGTCAGCGGACTCGAAGAGGGCATCGACGACACCCAGCCGAAGGGCGTCCTTGGGCTTTAGCTGCTTGTTCTGCTGCATCGGGTTGGCGATGATCACCTCAAGCGCGTTCGCCGGTCCGATGAGATTGGGCAGCAGCCAGGCGCCGCCCCAGCCGGGGATGAGCCCGAGGAAGACCTCGGGAAGGGACATCGCCGCCGCGCCCCACGACATCGTGCGGTAGTCGCAGTGCAGTGCGAGTTCGGTGCCACCACCCATGGCAGCACCGTTCACGAAGGCGAACGTGGGGATGTCCATCTCGCCAAGACGCCGGAACACGTTGTGGCCCATCTGACCGAACTGGCGGATGATCTCGCGGTCAGTGACGGTGCCGATCGCGGACAGGTCGGCTCCAACGGCAAAGATGAACGGCTTGCCCGTGACGCCGATCGCGGCGATATCCGGCATGGCTGCGACCTGGTCGATCGCCGCGTCGAGCGAAGCCATGCCGCCCGGTCCGAAGGTCGTCGGACGAGTGTGGTCACGGTCGTTGTCGATCGTTATCAGCGCCATCGTGCCGGCGCCATCGGGCAGATCGAGCAGTCGGACACGAGCATGCGTGACGACCTCGTCGGGGTTAGTCATGTCGCTCATGCCTTGCTCCCTGCGTAGTTGACGTTCTCCCAGATGACCGTGCCGCCCATGCCGAGGCCGATGCACATGGTGGTGATTCCGTAGCGGGCGCTCGGATTGCGCTCGAAGTCACGAGCCAGGTAGGTCATCAGCCGGATGCCGCTGGAGGCCAGGGGATGCCCGACGGCGATGGCGCCACCCATCGGGTTGACGCGTGTGTCGTCGTCATCGATGCCGAAGTGATCGAGGAAGGCGAGCACCTGCACGGCAAAGGCCTCGTTGATCTCGAACAGGTCGATATCGGTGATCGACAGGCCGGCACGTGACAGCGCCTTCTCGGTGCTCGGCACGGGGCCGACGCCCATGACCTCGGGCTCGACGCCGGCGAAGGCGAAGCCGACCATGCGCATCTTCTTCTGCAGTCCGAGCTCGTCGGCCACGGATTCGGACGCCAGCAGCGCGGCCGTCGCGCCGTCGTTGAGTCCGGAGCTGTTACCTGCGGTGACGCGGCCATGCGGGCGGAACGGAGTCTTCAGTGCGCCGAGACCCTCGAGGGTCGTGGCGGGTCGTGGCGCCTCGTCGGCACTGAGCATTCCCCAGCCGAGCTCGGCCGAGCGGGTGGCGACCGGAACGAGATCGGGCTGGATCCAGCCCTCCGCATAGGCGTGCGCCGTCTTCCGCTGCGACCCG
>CAIVQM010000383.1 GCA_903908025.1 uncultured bacterium | reverse complement strand
GGGCTGGCTGGTGCTGATCGGCACGATTCCGATCGCCGTCCTGGGTCTGCTTTTCGCGGACCAGATCGAGACGGTGGCCCGCAATCTGTGGCTCGTAGCCATCATGCTCATCGTCTTCGGTGTGATCCTGGGTGTCGCTGACGCGCTCGGCGCTCGCGTCAAGACCGAGCGCGACATCACGGTGCGTGACGGCATCCTGTTCGGGCTGGCACAGGCCCTCGCGCTGATCCCGGGGGTCTCGCGCTCCGGTGCGACGATCTCCGCGGGCCTCGGAATGGGCTACACCCGCGGGGCCGCAGCCCGCTACGCATTTCTGCTCGCGGTCCCAGCCGTTCTCGCGTCGGGGCTCTTCGAGGCAACGAAGATCGGCGACGATGGCAATGTCGCCTGGGGCCCGACCATCGTTGCGACCGTCATCGCCTTCACGGTCGGGTTCGCCGTCATCGCGTGGCTGATGCGCTGGCTGACGACGAAGTCCTACCTGCCGTTCGTCATCTACCGCGTCGGCCTCGGCCTGCTCGTCATGGTCCTGCTCGGGGTCGGCGTCCTCACCGCCTGACCCGCTTCGCGCCGTTCGTCGTGGGCTAGAGCCAGCCGCTGCGCTTGAAGGCGCGGAAGAGGAACACGCACGCCGTGCCCATCAGCGCGAGGATCGCGGGGTACCCCCACGGCTGGTGCAGTTCGGGCATGTAGTCGAAGTTCATGCCATAGATGGCGGCAATGGCCGTGGGGACTGCGGCGATCGCGACCCATGCGGAGATCTTGCGCATGTCGCGGTTCTGCTGGAGATCCTGCAGTGACGTTGATGCCATGAGCATTGTCATCAGCAGACCGTCGGTCGACTCGACCGTGTCGCCGACCCTCAGGAGGTGATCGCCGATGTCGCGGAAATACGCCAGCAGGCCGGTCGGTACCCACGCCAGCCGCTCGCCGACCGCATCGTGCGCCCAGATGACGAGGGGTCCGACGGCCCGTCGTATCTCGACGTTCTCGCGCTTGAGGAGATAGATGCTGTTGGTGGTCGTAGCGGTGCGGTCGGATGTGAACACCTCGGTTTCGAGGTTCTCCACATCAGCACTCACCTCGTCGGAGACAACGAGGTAACCATCGACCGCGAGGTCGATCACGGTATAGAGCACCGCAACCGGACCCTGGGCCCGGAGCTCGGGACTCGAGGCAAGTCGCTGCCGGATATTGCGCAGGTCCCCGATCTGCCCGAAGCGGACGGTGATGGCGAACCAGGGCCCTACGAAAACCGCGAGCTGCCCGGTGATGACGTCGGACGTCGAGTCGACGTAGTCGAGCATCTTCAGCAGCGCCAGCCCGTGGCCATTGTCGTCGATCTCGAACTTGGGCCGCTGGGCGGTGTTGGCAGCATCCTCGACCTGGAGGCGCGGTAGCTCGAAGACGTCGGTGACCATCTCCAACTCGGCGCGTGTGGGTTCGAACAGGCCCAGCCAGATGAAGGCGCCCGGCGTGGCAAGGCACTGCTCCTTGAACTCGCGGAGCTTCGGCTCGGGGTGACCATCGCCCGGTGCCTCCCAGTTGCGAACGTCATCAGCGGCCGTGACGCCCTCGGCCGTGTAGAGGCCCATTCCCCGGATCATGGCGCCATTGTGCTGGACAGGCCCCGGCGATCTACGCTGACCCGCATGACCACGGTCCTTCTCATCCGCCACGGGCGCACCAAGGCCAACGCTGACGGCGTGCTGGCCGGGTGGACGCCGGGGGTCACTCTCGACGAGAAGGGCAAAGAGCAGGCCACCGCGCTGGGCGTTCGTCTGCAGCCGGTACCCCTCGTTGCTGTCGTGACGTCGCCCCTCGAACGGACGGTCGAGACAGCGGACCTCATGCTGGAGGGACGTGCGGCGGCTGTCGATCGCCACGTGGATGAGCGGGTGGGCGAGTGCCGCTACGGCGACTGGACCGGAGGATCCCTCAAGACCCTCGCCAAGGACCCCATGTGGAAGGTCGTGCAGGGGCACCCGAGCGCCGCCGTCTTCCCGGGGATTGAGGGCGAAGCCATGTCCGACATGCAGCATCGGGCCGTCAGCGCCGTGCGGGAATGGAACTCCAAGCTGGGCGCCGAGGCGGTCTACGCAATCGTGAGCCATGGCGACGTGATCAAGGCGATCCTGGCCGATGCCCTTGGCATGCACCTCGACCAGTTCCAGCGTCTGCGTGTCGATCCATGCTCCGTCAGCATCATCGACTACACACCGCTTCGTCCGTTCGTCGCCCGGACGAATGACACGGGCGGCAGCCTTGCCGGTTTCGCGCATCCGGTAGGCCCGAAACGGCGTAGACGTGCCAGCAGCGATGCCGTTGTGGGCGGAGGGGCCGGAGCATGACGCGACACATCTTCGACTTCGGCTCGCCCGACCGTTTCGTCGTCGGCACCGTCGGCATGCCCGGTGAGCGCACCTTCTTCCTGCAGGTCCGGCAGGGCAATGACGTCACGAGTGTCGCGCTTGAGAAGGCGCAGGTCGCCGCGCTGGCGGAGCGTGTAGACCAGTTGCTCGACGAAGCGACGCAGTCGCGGTCCGAGGAGGGTGAGATCCCCGAGGTTGCCCCTCCTGCACTGGCCGATGCGGCACCCCTCGATGCTCCGATCGTCGAGGAGTTCCGGGTCGGCGCCATGGCGCTGGGCTGGGACGAGGCGAGTCGACGCGTCGTGGTCGAGGCGCACGCCGTGGCTGGGGAGGAGGCGGATATCCCCGACATCGGTGATGATGACGACGACGGTCCTGACACGCTAAGGGTCTGGATGACGCCTACGTACGCTCGCGCCTTTGCCGAGCGTGCCCGCAGTGTCATCTCCGCCGGGCGACCCCCGTGCCCGTTCTGCAGCCAGCCGCTGGACCCGGAAGGGCACATCTGCCCGCGTTCGAACGGGTATCGACGACGCACATGAGCGTGTCGGCGTGGCGGGACGAGGCCAACCTCCGCCCTGTCCTTCGGGACGGGGAACTCGTGGTCGAAGGACGGCTGAGTGATGCGTCCAATACGACCCTCCTCTGCACCATCGAAGTGGCCGATGTCGCGATCCGCTGCGTGTACAAGCCGGTTGCGGGGGAGCGCCCGCTCTGGGACTTCCCCGATGGCACCATCACCCACCGTGAACTGGCCGCGCATGCGCTCTCCGAAGCCGGCGGCTGGGGTCTCGTGCCGCCCACGGTATGGCGCGAGGACGGCCCGGGCGGTGCGGGGATGTGCCAGTTGTGGATCGACGAGGACCCCGAGCGTGCCCAGGTGGCGGTCGTTCGTCCGGGGCGGGGTCCGGTCGACTGGTTGCACATCCTCGATGCCGAGGACGGCTCGGGACGCCCGGTGTCCTTGGTACACGCCCCCTCTCCCGCGCTGGCCCGGATGGCCGTCTTCGACGCCCTTGTCAACAATGCCGACCGCAAGGGCGGGCACGTGCTCGCCGATGCCGAGGGTCGGGTGTGGGGTATCGACCACGGGGTCACGTTCTCGGTGGAGGACAAGCTGCGAACGGTGCTGTGGGGCTGGGCCGGCCAGAGCATTCCTGCCGACATCGTCGATGAGGTTCAGCAACTGCACGACCTGTTGGGCGAGTCGTACGACCCCGTGGATCGGTGGCTCGACGATGAGGAGCGTGAAGCCCTGCGTCATCGCGTCCGGGTGCTGCTTTCGAGTGGCGCCTTCCCCCTGCCGGCCGGTCGGTGGCCCGCGATCCCGTGGCCCGTCTTCTGACGTGGAGACCCCTACTAGGCTGACCGGGTGAAGTCATGGCCAGGTCAGCGCATCCCCGTACTGCCCGGTACCGGACGTCAGCTGCACCTCTATGACACGAGCAGCGGCAGTGTGCGGGCCACCGAACCCGGGGCGACCGCACGGATGTACGTGTGCGGGATCACCCCGTATGACGCGACCCACATGGGCCACGCATTCACGTACATCACCTTCGATGTCATCAACCGAGTCTGGCGCGATGGTGGTCACGACGTCCACTACGTGCAGAACGTCACCGACATCGATGACCCGCTGCTCGAGCGCGCGGTGCAGACCGGCCAGGACTGGCGCGAGATCGCTGATCGCGAGACGGCGCTGTTCCGCGAGGACATGGCTGCGCTGAACGTGATCCCGCCACAGGACTACATCGGAGCCGTCGAGTCGATCCCCTCCGTGGCCGAGTATGTGCAGGAGCTGCAGGCCCTTGGGGCGGTCTACTCCGTCGACTCCGATCTCTACTTCCGCGTGCGCAAGGACCCCGACTTCGGCGCAGTGGCCCAGCTCGATGACGCCGCCATGATCGAGATCTTCGCCGAGCGGGGTGGCGATCCCACCCGGCCCGGCAAGGAGGATCCGCTCGACTGCCTGGTGTGGCAGTCAGCACGACCCGACGAGCCCGCGTGGGACACCCCGCTGGGTCACGGCCGGCCCGGCTGGCACATCGAGTGCGCGGCCATCGCGCTGGACCATCTGGGGATGACGATCGACGTGCAGGGTGGCGGCACCGACCTGGCCTTCCCGCATCACGAGATGAGCGCCTCGGAGGCGCAGGTGCTCCGCGGCACGTACCCCTTCGCCCGTCACTACGTGCACTCGGCGATGGTCGGGTGGCAAGGCCACAAGATGTCCAAGTCACGCGGCAACCTGGTGTTCGTCTCCGCACTGCGGCATGCCGACGTCGATCCGATGGCGATTCGCCTTGCGCTCCTGGCGCACCACTACCGCACTGACTGGGCGTGGACCGAGCAGGGGATGGAAGGCGCTGTGGGGCGGCTGGCCATGTGGCGCTCGGCGGTGAGCGGTCAGGCAGGTCCCGATGCGGCGCCGGTCATCGATCGCGTGCGCGCGGCACTGGCCGACGATCTGCGCACGCCGGCTGCGCTGGATGCGATCGATGGCTGGGCAATGGCGCAGCAGTCGGGTTCGGGCGACGATGCCGAGGCACCCGCGCAGATCGCAGCGCTGGCCGATGCCCTGCTGGGCGTCCGGCTGTAGCAGCGTCCGGCTCCGGCTAGGACGTCTTCTCGTCGTGTCCGCCGAACTCCTTGCGCATCGCACTGAGGATCCGGTCCGCGAACAGGCCATTGCCCTGGGACTCGAACCGCTCGTAGAGCGCTGATGTGAGCACCGGGGTCGGGACGCCCTCCTCGATGGCGGCGATCGCCGTCCAGCGACCCTCACCCGAGTCGGATACGCGCCCGCTGAACTCATCGAGCTCGGGGGAGCGGTTGAGGGCCAGTGCGGTGAGATCGAGCAGCCAGGAACCGATGACGCTGCCGCGTCGCCATACCTCGGCGATCTCCGGCAGGTCGAGATCGAACTGGTAGTACTGCGGATCACTCAGCGGAGCGGTCTCGGCGTCGGCATCTCGCGTGACGGTTCCCGCGTTCGCATGCTTGAGGACGTTGAGGCCCTCCGCATAGGCCGCCATGATCCCGTACTCGATCCCGTTGTGGACCATCTTGACGAAGTGACCGGCACCGCTGGGGCCGCAATGCAGCCAGCCCTCCTCGGCCGGGGTGGGATCGCCGGCGCGTCCCTGCGTGCGAGGGGCCGAGTCGAAGCCAGGTGCGATGGTGCGCCACAGGGGAGCGAGCCGGTCGACGGACGCATCCTGGCCACCGATCATCAGGCAGTAGCCGCGCTCCCGGCCCCAGACCCCGCCGGACGTGCCGACATCGAGGTAGTCGATGCCCTTCGCAGCCGCGGCCTCGCCTCGGCGCATGTCGTCACGGTAGTAGGAGTTCCCGCCGTCGATGATGCAGTCGCCCGGCTCAAGGAGCCCGATCAGGTCGGTGACGACGGACTCGGTGAT
>CAIVQM010000382.1 GCA_903908025.1 uncultured bacterium | reverse complement strand
CGGCGTGATGGCGATGTCGAGAACCTCGTCGCCCACGCCGATAACCGGGGCAGCGTCGTCGCCCGGCTCACCAGAGCCGACGGGCAGCACCATGATGCCGTCGTGGTTCTCGCCCAAAGCGAGCTCGCGCTCGGAGCAGATCATGCCGTCGGAGACCTTGCCGTACGTCGAACGCGAGGCGATCTCGAAACCGCCCGGCAGCACGGTGCCCGGCAACGCCACGACAACGAGGTCGCCGGCAACGAAGTTGCGTGCGCCGCAGATGATGCCGCGCACTCCCCCGCCGGCAGCGCCGACATCGACCTGGCACCAGCGGATCGGCTTCTTGAACTCCGTGAGTTCCTCAACCGCGAGGACGCGGCCGACGATGAGCTCGCCGATAACACCCGCACCCACACTCTCGACGGTCTCGACCTCAAGGCCCGCGCGGATCAGGCGGGCCGCGACATCACGGCCGGACTCGTCCGCGGGGATCGCGACGAGCTCACGCAGCCAGGACAGTGGGGCGCGCATCAGGCCTCCACTCCGAATGCCAGGGAGAAGCGAACGTCGCCCTCCACCATGTCGCGCATATCGCTGACCCCGTTGCGGAACATCAGGGTGCGCTCAACACCCATGCCGAAGGCGAAGCCGCGGTAGACGCTTGGATCAATGCCCACGGCCTGCAGAACGCGGGGGTTGACCATGCCGCAGCCACCCCACTCGATCCAGCCCTCGCTGCCGCACGTGCGACAGGGGTTGTCCGGATCGCCGACCGATGCGCCGCGGCAGACGAAGCACTCGAGGTCGACCTCTGCGCTGGGCTCGGTGAACGGGAAGTAAGACGGACGCATGCGGGTGTGGATGCCCTCGCCGAACATCGACGCGGCAAAGTGGTCAAGGGTGCCGCGCAGGTCGCCCATCGTGATGCCCTTGTCGACGGCCAAGCCCTCGATCTGGTGGAAGACCGGCGTATGCGTGGCATCGAGCTCGTCGGTGCGGAACACGCGTCCCGGCGCGACGACGTAGATCGGCAGCTCACGATCGAGCATGGCGCGGATCTGGATCGGCGAGGTCTGCGTGCGCAGGACCACGCCACTGTCGGGAGACGCGACGAAGAAGGTGTCCTGCATGGTGCGGGCCGGATGATCCGGCGGCACGTTGAGTGCATCGAAGTTGACCCACTCGGCCTCGACCTCAGGGCCTTCGGCAATGTCGTAGCCCATCGAGATGAACACATCGGCAACGCGCTCCATGAGCGTTGTCAGCGGATGACGTGCACCCAGGGGCTGACGATCGGTGGGCAGCGTGACGTCGACGGTCTCCTCGACCAGCACGCGAGTGTCGCGCTCGATCTCGAGCTCGGCCTCCCGTGCCTCAAGCGCCTGCTTGACCACGCCGCGGGCCTCGCCGACCCGCTTTCCGGCCTCTGCCTTCGCGGCCGGCGGCAGGGCACCGATCTCCCGGTTCGCCAGGGCGATTGCTGAGCGGTCGCCCGTGTGCGCGAGCCGGACGTCCTTCAACTCGGACAGGCTGTTCGCGCCAGCAATGGCGACAAGCGCACCAGCCACCATCGCGGCAATGGCGTCCGCATTCAGGCTCGCAACCTGCTTGGGGTCGAATGACGTGTTCGGGCCGGACATCCGCTACTCCCCCAGGATCGTGCGGATGAGGGTCTCGACGGAGGCGTCGAGGTCGCCGGTGCCATGCAGGATCAGGCCCGGGTTCTCCGGCACCTCGTAGGCCTGGCCCATGCCGGTCATGTTCGGCAGATTGCCCGCAGCAGCCTTGGCGTACAGACCCTTGGGATCGCGCTCTGCACAGACTTCGACCGGAGTGTCGATGTAGACCTCGAGGAACTCATCGGACTCGAACAGCGCCGCTGCGGATTCACGGTCGGCACGGTAAGGCGAAACAAGGGCGACGAAGACCACGAGTCCAGCGTCGCGCATGAGCTTGCCGACCTCCGCGACACGGCGCACGTTCTCCGCGCGGTCTTCTGAAGTGAAGCCGAGGTCCTTGTTGAGCCCCGTGCGGACGTTGTCACCGTCGAGCACGTAGGTGTGGACGCCCAGCGCATGGAGCCTGCGCACAGCGGCATCGGCGATGGTGGACTTGCCGGAACCTGGCAGGCCGGTGAGCCACACGACCTTGCCGCCATGACCCATCAGCCGAACCCTCGCGTCGTGGTCGACGTCGTAGGTGTGCGGGACGACGTTGAACGCGCGTCGCATGACGTGACGCACCATGCCCGCGGCGACGGTGTCGGCCGTGACGCGGTCGACGAGCAGGAAGCCACCCGTGTCACGGGAGACTGTGTAGGGGTCCATCGGCACGGGCTTGTCGGTCGCGATCTCAACGCGACCGATGTCGTTCATGTCGAGCAGGCGCGCCGCATGCTGATGGCCGGTAACGACATCGAGCCGGTAGCGGACGTTGGTGACCGTGGCCGGCACGGAACGCGACCCCGAGATCAGCAGGTACGAACGTCCATGTGCCAACGGCTCCTCACCCAGCCACACCATGTCGACAGCGAAGCGATCGGCAGGCTGCAGAGCCTCGCCCGCACCGCCGGCAATGACGTCGCCGCGCGTGACGTCGACCTCGTGATCGAGAGTGATGGTGACGGCCTGCCCGGTCTCGGCGCTGTCGAGATCGGCGATGTGCCCCTCGGTGTGCAGGTCGTACGTCACGATGCGGTCGATGACGGCGGGGCGGCCCGAGTCGGCGACAACTACCGCGTCGCCCTTGGAGACGCGACCCGACACGACCGTGCCGGCGTATCCGCGGAAGTTGCCCTCGGCACGAACGATGAACTGAACCGGCAGGCGGAAGGGCTGCTCGCCAACGCGAACAACCGGCTCCCAGACTTCCAGCGCACCGAGCAGCGTCGGCCCCGTATACCAAGGCATCCGGGTGGTCGGGGTCGTGATGTTGTCGCCGACGAAGGCACTGACCGGGATCGCCTGCACGTCGGGCACATCGAGACGAGCAGCGGTGACGCGGACCTCTCCGACGATCTGCTCGAAGGTCGCGTGGTCGTAGCCGACGAGGTCCATCTTGTTGACGGCGACGAACACCGTCTTGACGCCCATGAGTGCGCAGATGGTGAGGTGGCGATGGGTCTGCGGGCGAACTCCGCGCGCGGCGTCGACCATCAGGACGGCCACATCGCCATTCGAGGCAGCAACGGCCATGTTGCGGGTGTACTGCTCGTGTCCCGGCGAGTCGGCGACGAGGACACGGCGACCGTTCGGCAGGTTCATGTGCCGGTAGGCCACGTCGATCGTGATGCCCTGCTCGCGTTCGGCCTCGAGGCCGTCGGTCAGCAGCGAGTAGTCGATCTCGCCGACGGGAATCGTCGAACCCCCACGTCGGGTGCGCCTGGCGTACTCGAGGGTGTCGAGCGGCACGGAGTCGGTCTCGGCGAGCAGGCGGCCGATGAGCGTCGACTTCCCATCGTCGACGGAACCGCACGTCACCAGGTGGATGACGGGGGTCAGGCTGCTGGCCACTAGAAGTACCCTTCCTTCTTCTTGCCCTCCATGGACTCCGAGCCGCCCTCGCCGTCGATCAGGCGACCGGACCGCTCCGAGTACTTTGCTCCGGCCATCTCCGCGACGAGCTGCTCCATCGTGTCGGCACTCGACTCGACAGCGCCCGTCAAGGGATAGCAGCCCAGTGTGCGGAATCGCACCATGCGCATCTCCGGCACCTCGCCGTCGAGCAGCGGGAACCGTTCGTCGTCAACCATGATCAGCGTCCCGTTGCGCTCGACGACGGGACGTGGCTTGGCGAAGTACAGGTCGGGGATCGGGATGCCCTCACGCTGGATGTACTTCCAGACATCGAGCTCGGTCCAGTTCGACAGCGGGAAGACCCGCATGCTCTGACCCGGCGCGAGCTGAGTGTTCGCCGTGCGCCAGAACTCCGGGCGCTGCTTGCGCGGATCCCACTGGTGTCCGGGCTCGCGCAGGCTGAAGATGCGCTCCTTGGCGCGGCTGCGCTCCTCGTCGCGACGAGCCCCGCCGATTGCGGCGTCGAAGCCGTAGCGGTCGATGCCCTCGCGCAGCGCCACGGTCTTCATCAGTCGCGTGTACTCATGGGTGCCGTGGGTGAACGGCGACACGCCCTCGGCCATGGCCGCGGTGTTCTGCGCGATGCGCAGGTCCAGCCCGAGTTCGCGCACGCGACGATCGCGGAACTCGATCATCTCGCTGAACTTCCACGTGGTGTCGACATGCATCACTGGGAACGGGATCGGCGCCGGCGCGAAGGCCTTGATGGCCAGGTGCAGCAGAACGGATGAGTCCTTGCCGATGCTGTACAGCAGCACCGGGTTCTTGAAGGCGGCGGCAGTCTCGCGGTAGATGTGGATCGCCTCGGCCTCGAGTTCGTCGAGGACCGCCTCATAGGGGACGGCCGCGGGTTGCGCGGTTGTCACGATGCTCTTCCTCTCGTTCGGGGAGTACTCCCCAGTCGGCCCGGACCATGCCCGGGTCAAGCGTGCAAGCGATCAGGCCTCGGACATGACCTCCATGGACGAGCCGCCGCTGAGGCTGCCGTCGCCGAACGCCGGGTCGGCCCCGCTTGCAGCGATTGCGGCAGCACGATCGGAGCGCTTCTTCTGCGCGGCTGCCTCCGCCTCGGCTGCGAACGCCGGGTCCAGCGGGGCCACATCGATCCGGGGCACGGCGTTCTTCTCCTCGAGCCATGCACCCAGTTCGGGCCCGCTCGTGTAGGAGGTGATGAGGCAGTAGCGAGGATCGGGGCCGGGATGCCAGACCGCATGCCACAGGCGCTGCGTGTCGATGACCGCCTGTGCACCTGCCGGCAACGGCACCCGGGTCTCGGTCGAGGGATCGTCGCGGTCCTCGCGCAGGATCATCATCGTGTCGGGGTTGTCGGTGAGATTGAAGAAGGCGCGAACGATCCAGCCGGTGCCCTCGGGGTTGAGCCGGTTGTTGTCGTCGCGGTGCATGTTGTACAAAGCGTCGGCGTAGGTGTTCGGCTGCAGTTCGATGACGCGGCATCGCCCGATGTTCGCGCCGGGCTCCTGCGCTCGCGCGACGAGTCGGGGGGCGACATCGACGTTCGCCGGCACCCATACGCCGTCCTTGTCGGTCTTGGCCGGATCGTGGTTCCAGAAGCCGTCGCACTCCATGTCGCCGTAGGCGCTCGCGAGGGGTGCGAACCGCGTGTCACCCGACGACTTCCAGTCGACGAAGGTCAGGTCGGCCCACTCATCGGGATCCTGGGACTGGTCGTAGGAGTCGATGACGACGTAGCCGCTCTCCGCGAATACGGGGAGGCTGATGTACTCGGCTGCCGGGTCCGTCATGGCGCCTAGTCTGTCATCTGGGCGCGGATAGCCCGAATCGGCTCTCCGGGGCCGAGGAGGCCGGATACGCCGTGACATAGAGCACAACGGCGGCCGCCACAGAGGCATTCAGCGACTCGGCGCGACCGGCCATGGGGATCCGGACGGCGACGTCGGCCGACGCCCGCCCCTGCTCACTGACTCCATGCGCCTCGGACCCGATGATCCAGCAGGTCTGATCGTCGACACGTCCCGTCGCCACGGCCGCGAAGAGGTCCAGATCGGCGTCACCCGTGGCCACCGCGACAATGCGCCCGTGAGCTCGCGCTGCGGCCGCAGCGTCGGCGACCTCGAGGTCCGAGACGACGGGCAGGTGGAACAGCGAGCCCGCCGTGGATCGCACGACCTTGCCGTTGTGCACGTCTGCCGAGCCGGGAGTGAGGAGAACGCCGGCGGCGCCCACCGCATCAGCCGTTCGGATGACCGTGCCGACGTTGCCGGGGTCGGTGAGCTGATCGAGCACGAGGACCGGGCCGGCAGCTGCCATCACGGCAGAGAGGTCACCCGCCGGCAGGAGGTCGCAGATGGCCAATACTCCCTGAGGCTGTCGGGTCTCCCCCATCGCCTCGAGCACCTGTGAATCAGCCCAGGTGACGCCTCGACCCACCGCGAGTGCATCAGCGACGATGTCGGGAAATGCCACGCCGGCGTCGTCGTCCATGAACAGTTCACGGATGACGACGCCGGCGGCGAGGGCACTACGGACGGCCTGAGGTCCTTCGACCACGAACCGTCCGGTCTTACGGCGTCCCTGCCGAGTGTGCAGTGCACGCACCGCGGTGACCCGGTCGGACTTGACCGAGGTCACCCGCTGCGACGGGGACACGTGGGAACGTCGGCTCAGAGCGCCGATGCCGGCAGTG
>CAIVQM010000381.1 GCA_903908025.1 uncultured bacterium | reverse complement strand
GCCTGGGTGCTGGCCGGCGGCTACACCCTGGGCATCGAGATGCCCGAGTTGGTCGACCTGCACATGCTGACCCTCGAGGCCGCCCTGGCGGCAAGCACCACGGCGGCCTGAGCGGGCCGGGCAGGTCAGCGGCTCAGGCCGTGGGCCAGGTCCAGCTGCCGGGGTCGACCTTGGTCGGCCGAGGGTCGCCGTAGCGCACCACGCGGTGGCCGTCGGGGTGGAGGTACGGCGTGTCGTCGGTCTCGCCGAGGAGTTCGCCGACGCTCTTGATGCCGGCCAGTTCCTCGGTGGTGGGCAGGTCGCCTGCATCAGCGTCGTAGTAGTCGAACCAGGGCAGGCGCGCCTCGAGATACTGCTGCGCGGTGACGGGGGTGGGCGGGGGCGTCTCGCCGGTGATGGTCCGCCACGCGGCGGCCGACACGAGGTGGATCCAACAGCGGGCAGCCGGGGTGGTCTGCCAGTCATCGGCGGAGAACGTGTCGGGGTAGATCTCCTGGGTGATCCTGCCCCCGGCGCCGATCGCCATGTCGATGTTGTCGGGCTCCGGTGCCGAAAATGTCATGCAGCACAGGACCTGGCCGCCGAAGCCGGATGCCAGCTGTTCCGCCTTCCAACGGTGCCGATCTGGATGGCGACGGGTTCGTCGGCAGAGAAGTTGATCCAGAGTGCCTCGCGCACATAGAGCGGCAGCAGCACACCACCACGGGCAGCAACGGCCTCGGGCAGTCGGTGAGCGACGGGGTCGACCGTGCGCAGCGGGAAGGAACCCAGTGACGGTGGTAGCCAGTTGGTTCCCTGCTCGCTGACTCGCAGCGTGCGCTGGAAACCGATGGACACACCGTCGAGCACGAGCGAGTCGTCCTCGACCCGAAAGACCTCGGGCATGCTCACCTGTCCGGGTGTTGCGGTGCCAGGGGTGTGGGTGTTGTCGTCAGTGGTCGATGCCATGTGTGCTCCTTCCAGCACTGAGCGAACGCACGTCACACTGCGTGACGTGACGGGAACGGCGGCGGGGTGCGCCGGCGGCTGGGCGGGCGGGTGCGTGAACGCCCGGGCTTGCGGTGTGTGCCGCTGGTGGCTGGCCGGCGGCGGCTCGGACGCTGAGCGGTTGCCCGTTGCAGCAGTTGCTCGACAGCGTCGGCCATCCAGCCGGGTTCCGGTTCGTTGAACCGCGCCCTCGACTCGGTCACCGTCCACCGACCGTCATACAACTCGATGCTCACGTTGCATGCCTGGCCGGCGGGTCCGTCGATGATCAGCACGAACTCGTCTCCGCACTCGATGGCCCGGCCGTACCCTGCCGTGCAGTTGCCCATCTCGGCGGCGTTCATCCGCAGCTCACGCTCGTTGACCGGTAGGCGGACGGCCCAGTCGGTGTGACCGGGCAGTTTCTGGCCGGCCAGTCGCCGCACCGCTGCCGGGTAGTGATACGGGGTGCGCGAGCCGCGGCTACTGGCCGACAGCTCGGCGTGCCGGTGTCGCTGCGAGCCGCTGATGCCCGCCAAGAACGGCACCCACGATGGGTCGTCGCGGTGCGCCGTCGTGTCCAGCAGCAGGCCCACTCGCGAGGCACCGCAATGCACCGCCGAGCAGTCGACCCGGCAGCCCATCCGGGTGAGCCCCCCGACCGCGCTCGCAGCGAATGCAGGCACCGCGGAACGCAGGGCACTCAGCAAGTACCAGTCCTCCGTGGCTCGTGCCAGTTCCGCGGCCAGCGAGTCGACCGTCTCGGTGGTGAGGTCGCCCGGCAGGATGTGGGTGGCGAGCGCCAGGCGCACCCGACGGTCGCTGTGCCGGGCCAGATGCTTCACCAGCCGACGGCTGATGAAGCGGCGGCGCCGATGCTCGTTGCTGGCGGGCAGCATCAGCATCAACGCCACCAGCAGTGTGGGTGGCAGGTCTGCGCCGTGACGCAGCGCTGACGACGCCGAGCGGAAGGCGGCGGGGTTCTCGAAGTAGCTCAGCACGAGTTGCCACTCGTGCACTCCGAGGTATGTGGTGAGCCATGCGAACCGCGGGTCGGTGACCAGGTCGAGTCGCAGCATCTGTCCGTAGAACTCGCACGGTGACGTGTGTGCGACGAGGGCCAGCTGGTCGTGGGCTACGTCGGGCGACGCCTGCGACTGCAGCAGGATGGCTTCGACGTCGTGGGGCGCAGCGAACGTGGGCAACACGTTGAGGGACTCCACCGCCCAACGCAGGTGGATCACCTCGAATGATGGCCCGTACTCGTGCCATGCGCGGGCGCTGCTGGCACTCCAAGTGTTCCGGGCGAGCAAGCGCTCGATCTCCGCATCGAAGCGAGCCAACGGAGCGCAGCACTTCAGTGTCATCTGGTGGCGACGCTGACGGGGTTCCAGCTCGATCGACTCGACCGCATCGTCCAGTTCGTCGCGGCCCGGGATGCCTCTGGCGGAGGGCACCGTGACGTACTCGCGGAGGAGCGCTTCGATCGTGGTGGTGGGCACCAGGTGCTGCACTTCGGCGGCGAAGGCCAGCGCTTCGGCGGCGACAGCGGGCCCGAGCGGGTGGTGCAGCAACTCGCCGAGCAGACGCACCATCGGCTTGGTGGCGTGGCCGCCGTTGATCGGGAATCCGAGGACGATCTCGGCCAGGTGGCGGGCGCTGCCGAAGTGTTCGGACACTTCGGCGAGCGTGGTGCACTCGGCCAGGGCGGCCACGGCTGTTCGGGCCTGTGGCAGCCACGACCCAGGCCGGATGGCCTCGGGGTCGGGCAGGGGTTGGAGGGAATGGGACGGGATGGGTGTGGTCATCGATGCTCCTTTCGGGAGGTGTGACGACGCGCCGGATGGCGCGTCGGATGCCAGTTGTGCGGCTCGCAGCGGCGGGGATCGTGGGGCTAAGACGGCTGACCGTTACCGCCGGTTCACACCCGACGGGTCGCGTAGTGATCTCCCGTGGCCACACCTTGCGGGCATGCCACGTTCGGCCCGGATGGGCCGGTCTTCCCTCACCGCTGGGGGAACGAATCTTCGGTTGACAAAGGGCGCACTACTCCCTGGAAGGGAGTCTGCTGAGGCCCTCGTCGCCGAGTCGTTCGACCGGTACGAGCGGGAAGGTACGAACGCATCGTACCGCGGGGGTGTGACGGGGTTGAGGGGGTTTTCTGGTTAGTGTCACACGCCATCAAGTCGCGTGCGTTCCTCTCTACGAACAAGGAGCAGACAATGACCGTGCAGACATCCGATGGAGTGGTGGTCGTGATGGGCGACCCCAACGATCCTGACCGCCCCTACTTGGACGACCTGGCCGAGTTG
>CAIVQM010000380.1 GCA_903908025.1 uncultured bacterium | reverse complement strand
GCTGGTCGGTGACATCACCTACCTGCGCACGGGTCAGGGCTGGCTGTATCTGGCGACCGTGATCGACCTGGCCACGCGGATGGTCGTCGGGTGGCAGATCGCCGACCACATGCGCACGAGCCTGATCGTCGACGCCCTGGAGATGGCACGATTGCACGGGCGTGTGCTGGGACAATGCCGCGGCCGAGACCTTCTTCGCGACCAAGGCCCGCGCCAGGTTCGCCGTCGCGGAGTACATCGAGGTGTTCTACAACCGAAAGCGCATGCACTCATCGATCGGCTACCGCACCCCCGCGCAAGCCCTCAACGACTACCACAGCGCCGCACTCGCAGCCTGATGACCAGAAGGAATCAATCCAGAGACTGTCCGGAATCCTTGACACGGATCAGTTAGCCCGAAGTTGTGGGTTCGGTGTTGCAGGTCTAGTGCTGCTCTCTTAGCCCCCAGCCACTGGAATTCGAAGTTCAGTCAAATGCAAGCCACCTAGGTGCAACCGCGTTGAACCGGTTGACGACGCGGCATAGCGTGCTGGTAATTGGCCGGTAAATGGGTTCATCGCAAATAGCCATTGGGAACGCAGTTCTAGCTCCAAAACATCACCTGCCCGCAACCTGGTGGCCTGAGGCAAGAGCACAACGGTTATTGGCACGATCTCGCCGGGGCTAAATGGTTCGGCTTTGGCGTGGGTGTGCACGGGTTGCCAAGGGGTCGACAGTTCCGAGTCGAGTTCACGGTGGGCGAGCCGGTTCCAGCCGTGGGTGACCACATCGCGGCCGAAACCATATGACCCTTCGAAGGGGACTTCAACTCCACCGCGGATTAGCCTGACCGCCGCGAGGAAAGTCGCATCGTCAGTGCCCTCCAGACTGACATCGGCATTGAATGTCATTGGCCCGATGAGGTCGCAGGCCGACGGCACCTGCCACCTGAATTTCAAAGAACCATTCGAATTCACAAACACCATTGACGTGTCGGAGGTCTCCGGGTTCTCGGTAAGTTGCCCACCGGAGCGAAGGTGCAGTGGTAGCCAAGTGATACCAGGGGGCGGCCATTCGGCCGCCATGCGGATCTCAGCGGGTGCGTCGCCCGTTTCGTAGATGGCGATGCGCACCGGTGGCACTTCATCCCAACCGTTATCCGCACCAGCCAAGAAGTGCTCGAAGAAGCGCAGCTGCGTGGCCTTGGCTTCATCGCCGTAGAACACGCACCATTTACCGCCGCGGTGGGTCCAGATCCATTTCTGTTTTGATGAAACTCGGCGAAATGCCTCGAAGGATCCACGGGTATGCAGCAGGTGATCAGAGAAACTACCGCAAACAAGCATCGGCACGTTGATGCGCGAAAGCTCAGGCATCCGAGATTTCCACCAGTCGTCGAGCTCTGGCCGGCTCAGCGCCTGCGCGTACAAATCCTCGGTAGTGCGTCCTGATCTGTTGGTGATCTTCCCCCACATCGCAAAGAAGCCGTGCTCGCGAACGCCACCAGGCTCGGCGAAATCTCGGTAAACATCACTGAAGCCCTCCCACGGGCAAATAGCTGCTAGGTGCGGTGGCTGCTCCGCCGCGGCCCGATACTGCGAGAGAGCCAAGTACGAAACACCTAACAGACCTACTTTGCCGCTCGACCAAGGCTGGGTGCCGGCCCACTCGATTAAGTCGTGGTAATCCTCACCCTCTTGCTTTGAGAGCATGGTGCCGGTGCCCTCTGAGGCGCCAAACCCGCGCAGGTCACAGACCACTACCGCGTAACCAAGTGCCACCCAGTGCCCGGGGTCTGGCCCCTCCCAACCCGTCCAGGCTGAGAAAGTCACTGGCTCTGGCTGATGAAAGACCCGGTACTGCGGAGACGGGAGGTAACCCCACGGCACTTTCTTTGGCAGCGCACCCTTGTTATACGGATGCGCACACATTATTACCGGCACCGGCCCACCACCGCGCAGCAAATCACCGGTGCTACCGGGAGCTGGACGAAACACGTTGGCCCGCAGCACGATGCCATCGCGTGCGTAGATCGGAATATTCCATTCGGCGATGACGCCGGTAGGCGGCGGGGTGATTGTTATCGGTGGTAGCGCCATGCCGTGCAGGCGACGGGCCACCACTCGCGCGCTCGCCAGTTTCATCGCAAACTCCTAACGTAAGGTCAAATGTCCTACGGCTGAAGTTATGGCACCCACCCCCGGGGAGCGGCCCTAACGAACAAGCAAACAATGCAAGGAAATAGAGCCAAAGCCGCCGAGGATTTGGGTGTCAGAGTTCCGCATCCGACTGAATTTGTCGAGCTGCTGTCCTACATACAGGCCGCGCCACCAAACTCTGAGACTACTCAGAGGGTGCCTGTCATGGAGACATTGTTATGTCAAACGTGTAAAGAGGAATTTGAAAGAGTGAGCGTTGAGGGACGAAAGCCTGTGGAGTGCCCAATCTGCAGGGGTTAATGAATCAGACCTAGATGCTCTACCCCTTTGACACCATTCTTGACACCAATGTGCACATATTCAGTAGCACGCATTGGTGGACTGTCATGGAGTGTTCCCTCAAGAATCAGGTGAGGGATAGTCAATGAAATAGCGCCCTAGACAGTCCCTTCCACTCCGGCACAGTGTGGGGTTCAAATCCCATCGGGGGCACTGCTCGATCGAGGCGGTTCGGTCGATCGGGTCAGGTGAGTTGCCGCTCGGCGAGGTCGCGGAAGTGGCCCGGCTCGGCCATGAGCTCGTCGTAGGTACCCTGCTGCGAAACCCGTCCGCCTGCCATCACGATGATGCGATCGGCCGTACGGATGGTCGACAGGCGGTGCGCGACGACGATGCGGGTGAGGCGCAGGTTCTCGAGGAACTCGATGACGACGGCCTGGGTCACGTTGTCGAGCGCACTGGTGGCCTCGTCGAGCAGGAGCATGCGAGGGGAGCCCGCGAGCGCGCGGGCGAGGAGGACCCGCTGGCGTTGGCCGCCCGAGATGGTCCCGCCGCCGTCGACAACGGGGGTGTCGAGCCCCATGCCCATCTGACGAACATCATCGGCGACGCTGGCGGAGGCGAGTGCCTCCCAGATCTCCGAGGACGTCAGGCCGCGACCCATGTCGACGTTGTCCCTGATCGGACCGGGCAGCAGCGTCGAGGACTGGAGAACGCAGCCGATCTGGCGTCGCACGGACGGCCGGTCCAGGGATGCCATGTCCTTGCCGTCGACGGCGATGACGCCGGACTCAGGATCCTCGAGTCCGAGCAGGATCCGCATCAGGGTGGTCTTGCCGCAGCCGGACGGGCCGACGATCGCCACATGCTCACCTGGCTGCACGCGGAAGGAGACGCCGTCGAGCACGGCCGGGCCGCCGGGCTCATAGCGGAACACGATGTCGTTGACGGAGATGCCGCCGCTGATCTGTCCGGGGTTGACGCCATCACCGAAGCCCTCCGGGGTGGCAGCGAGGACCGGCTCCACCTTGGCGAGGACAGCGCGCGAGTTCAGCAGGGCGCTGCCGGACATCGCCGCCATCGCGATGGTCGCGGTGGCGAGGCCGGCGGCGGTCTGCGCGGTGACGAAGTCGCCGAACGAGGCACCGGACGCGGCGCTCACGGCCACGATCACGATCAGCCCGACCAGTGGCCATGCGCCTAGCACGATCATCTGGTACGCGCTGAGGCGGCGCAGGCTCAGGTCGGCGGAGGTGAGCTTGGCATGCATCTGGGCCCACCGCTTGAACGCCCGCTCCTCGGCACCGG
>CAIVQM010000379.1 GCA_903908025.1 uncultured bacterium | reverse complement strand
AGGCATAAACCACGACCCAAACCTCGCCCTGCGCTACCGCGACTGGATCACACAGCAAGAAGCCGCCTCATGAGCCATTGACACCAATAGGAGCATCATTCGCGACCGCCGCGAAGGGGGAGTCCCGCCCGCTTACAGTTCCTCGCGGATACCCGCCCGGAGTGCCTGCTCCACCAGACTCAACTCGCGCTGCACCTGGATGAGGCGGGCACCTTCGGACTCGAGTGCCTGCTGCACCGAGGTGAGTTCATCGGGCGCTAGAACCGAACCGAGCTCCACCCTCGCGGTCGCGTAGGCCGTACGCGTTCCCGCCAGCTCCGCCTCGATCAGGTGTCCGAGATAGCGCGCCAGGGCCAACGGCCACTGCCGGAGCACTGAGGCGCGCAAGTCCGCCGGGCCTCGATCGAGCAGCCAGCCTGCCACCTTGGCGGTGAACTCGTCCGTGCCTGCCGGGGGCAGATCCTTGGGCCAGCCCGCCGGCACCCGCGCCGTCATCGCATCTAGAGCAGCGACCGCAGCACGTACTGCAGGATCCCGCCGTGGCGGTAGTAGTCGGCCTCGCCGGGGGTGTCGATGCGCACGTGGGCGGTGAACTCGACCGTCCGGCCGTCGGCCGCCACTGCCTCGACATCGACCTCACGCGGCGTTTCGCCGTCGTTGAGCGCCGTGATGCCGTGAATGGTGAATACCTCGTCGCCCTGCAGGCCCAGCGTGTCGGCGTTCACACCAGGGGCGAACTGCAGCGGCAGCACGCCCATGCCGATCAGGTTCGAACGGTGGATGCGCTCGTACGACTCCGCGATGACGGCCTTAACCCCGAGGAGCGCCGTGCCCTTGGCCGCCCAGTCGCGACTCGAGCCCGAGCCGTACTCCTTGCCCGCGAGGATCACGAGCGGAGTGTGGTGCTTGGCGTAGGCCATGGCCGCGTCGTAGATCGGCACGGTCATGTCGTCCGGCGTCGTGAAGTCGACCGTGAAGCCGCCCTCGACGCCGTGGAGCATGAGGTTGCGCAGGCGGATGTTGGCGAACGTGCCGCGGATCATCACCTCGTGATTGCCGCGACGTGAGCCGTAGGAGTTGAAGTCGGCCTTGTCGACACCATGCGCGGTGAGGTACGCGCCCGCGGGGCTGTCGGCCTTGATGCTGCCGGCCGGGGAGATGTGATCGGTGGTGACCGAGTCGCCGAGCTTCAGCAGGACGCGAGCACCCGTGATGTCGTGGACCGGCGTGGTCTCGACGGTCATGCCCTCGAAATACGGGGGCTTGCGCACGTAGGTGCTCTTCGGATCCCACTTGAAGACGTCGCCACTCGGCGTATGCAGTTCCTGCCAGCGATGGTCGCCGGCGAAGATGTCGGCATTGCGCGCCTCGAACATGTCGGCGTGGATCGACGAGTCGATGACCGACTGGATCTCCTGAGCGGTCGGCCAGATGTCGGCGAGGAAGACGCCGTTGCCAGCCTCGTCGAAGCCGAGCGGCTCGGTGGCGAGGTCGATGTCCATCGTGCCGGCGATCGCGTATGCGACGACCAGCGGCGGGGACGCCAGGTAGTTCATCTTGATGTCGTGGCTGATGCGACCCTCGAAGTTGCGGTTGCCGCTCAGCACGGACACGACCGCAAGATCGGACTGGTGCACGGCCGCACTGACCTCGGGGATGAGCGGGCCGGAGTTGCCGATGCAGACCGTGCAGCCGTAGCCCACGACGTTGAAGCCGAGCTTCTCGAGGTACGGCAGCAGGCCCGCCTTCTCGTAGTAGTCGGTGACGACCTTGGAGCCGGGGCCGAGGGTCGTCTTGACCCACGGCGCGCGGGACAGGCCGCGCTCGACGGCCTTCTTGGCCAGCAGCCCGGCGCCCATCATCACGAAGGGGTTCGAGGTGTTGGTGCAGGACGTGATCGCCGCGATAGCGACGGCCCCATGACCGATCTCGACCGGGGATCCGTTGATCGTCGTCTCGACGACGGCGGCGGGAGACTTCGTGTAGGCGTGCAGTGCGGTCTCGAAGGCAGCCTTCGACTCGCTCAGCAGGACGCGGTCCTGCGGACGCTTCGGGCCGGCCAGTGACGGCACGACGGTCGAGACATCGAGCTCGAGGTACTCCGAGTACTCGGGCTCGT
>CAIVQM010000378.1 GCA_903908025.1 uncultured bacterium | reverse complement strand
GGCACGCTGACCCGTCCGGCCTTCAGCGCCAGCCGTGCCGGGCGCTATCCGATCGAGTTGACCACGGCGAGCGGCGCGCGCTACTACGTCACAGTGGTCGTCGCGCGCCGTGGCTAGCAAGGGCCGCATCACCGTCATGCTGATGGCGCTGTGCCTCACAGCGGCATCGTTCACACTCGTCTTCCACAGCATGAACGCGCTGATGGCCGTCGGTGGCTACTGCGCCGAGGGCGGCGCGTACGTCATCCGGCAGCACTGCCCTAGCGGCACGGTATGGACCCTCGCCGGTGGAATGCTGGGCGCGATCATCGGCCTGCGGATCTACGTGACGGCGAACAGCGAGCTGCCCGGCCCGCATCTCGAGGCCCTCGCCTGGCCGGCGCTGTTCCTGTGTCTGGGCGTGCCGTTTCTGCTGTTCGGACGTGATCCTGCCCCCGGGGAGACGTCCACCCTGTGGATCGTCCTCGGCATCACCATGGTCATCGTCGGCCTTGCCCCCGCCCTGCTGCTCCTGCGTCCCGACAGGCGCCGACGCTTCCTGTGGGCCGATGCCGGGCCACCCCCCTCTGCTGCAACCCCCTCCGCTGCAATCCCTTTGCCGCCACCGACATCCGATGATCTGGCCGCGTCCCTCCTGAGGCTCACGGCGCTGCATGACGGCGGATCGCTCACCGACGAGGAGTTTGCCGCCGCCAAGCGTCAGGTCCTTGGAGAGGCGACCCCATGAACAGCAACCGCTGGAAGTCCGCCTTGGCTGCCCTACAGGTCGCCGCCATCGTGCTGGGAGTACTGCTGGGCAGTTGGGGTTACACGCTCATCGCTGGCTGAGCGAACACGTCAGTTTGCGTCGAGCGGAACACGCCACGTGAGTCTCGTCCCGCCCGCTTCCGAGACACGTTCAAGCCGGCAGCTACCGCCCAGATCATGTGCGCGGCCGGCGATATTCGCCACGCCCGACCTACGTCCGGCACGGTCGAGGCTGATGCCGACCCCATCGTCCGTGACAACGAGCACCACATCGCCGCTGTCGATCTGGACGATGACTTCAACGCGCTTTGCGGCCGCGTGCTTGGCCGCGTTCGTGAGGGCCTCGCGCAGGGCCGCGACCAGGTGGTCGACGGCATCGGTGGCCAGCATCGAGTCAACGGGGCCGGAGAAGCGGACTGAAGGTTCGAAGCCCAGAAGCGCCGCCGACTGCGCTGTCTCGCGCAGCACCCGACCACGCGCACTGTCCGACGGACCGTCGACCGGCTCGTGCAGTGCGAAGATCGTCTGACGGATCTCCTTGATCGTCTCGTCGAGTTCGTCGACCGCACGCGACACCCGTTCGGCAGCGGCGTCCGGTACATCGTCGATGCGCGTCGTGCCCTGAAGCATCATCCCGGTAGCGAACAGCCGCTGGATGACGAGGTCGTGCAGATCACGTGCGATCCGATCACGATCCTCGTACACCGCCAGGCGCTCGTGCTCGCGACGAGCTTGCGCAAGGACCAGGGTCACGGCTGCCTGTGATGCGAAGGATCCACCCAGCTCGAGGACGTCACGCGGCGCGTGGCTCTTCGGGTCTCCCCACACGAGGATCAGGACTCCGAGTGATCGATCCGCTGTGCTGAGCGGAATGACGAGTCCGGGGCCGAACAGCGGCCCCTCACCCTCGACGCCGAGAACCTGTTCGCTCGATCGATGGACCGCGCTCTCCCCGCCGATGAATACAGCACGCGCGATCGAGGCGGCTGGAATGCGTTGGCCTGCCCAGTCGCCCACGATCTCCAGGACGCGCTTCACATCCGAGTCGACGACTCCGTCACGACCGTCGACGATCTCGACGAGCAGCTCATCCTCATCGTCTGGGAGGGCGACTAGCGCGACGTCCGCTCCCGTCAGTGTTCGCGCGCGGTTCGCGATGAGTGCGAGCACCTCGTCAGTGTCACTGCCGGCCAGCACGGAATTGGCGATATCGGCGACGGCCTGCTGCCATTGCTCGCGTTGGCGGGTGCGTTCATAGAGTCGCGCGTTCTCGATCGCCACAGCTGCCGCTGCGGCCAGCGCCATCACGGTTCGCTCATCCTCTGAGGTGAAGCCGGTGCCCGTGCGCTTCTCGGTCAGGTAGAGGTTCCCGAAGACCTCACCGCGCACGCGGACCGGAACACCAAGGAACGAGCCCATGCTCGGATGGCCGGCCGGGAAGCCAAGTGAAGCGGGATGCGCAGAGAGATCCTCGAGCCGGATAGGAACCGGGTGGTCCATGAGCAGGCCGAGGATGCCCTTTCCCGTGGGCAGGTCGCCAATAACCGCGGCCGACGACGCATCGATGCCCACGTGCACGAACTCCCCCAGCCCACCATCGGCATTCAGCACGCCGAGGGCCCCGTACGTCGCATCGACCAGTTCAACCGCCGCCTGCACGATGCGGCGCAAGGTGGCCCCGAGCTCGAGGCCGGCCGCGACCGACACGACAGCCGTGAAGAGTCCCCGGTCTCGATCCTGCTGCGGCTTCACTCCGTCAGCCTACGGCCGGGGGACGCCTCGCCCGATAGGAAGTGACGGCACTAGCACGGACATGTCGGCGCGCTCAGACTCCAGCCGCCACTGCTGGGCGTACCAACCGCCAAGGGCCAGCAGATCGTCATGACTGCCCTGGGCGACGATTCGGCCACCCTGGAGTTCGACGATCCGATCGACGCCCTCGAGGCCGATCAATCGGTGGGTGATGAGCAGGACGGTCGCATCCTGCAATGCCGCCGACATGGTCGCCGCCAGCGCATCGGCGGTGGGGCCGTCGAGATGCTCTGTGGGCTCGTCAAGGATGACAACCGGGCGACGGGCGAGCAGGAGCCGGGCAAGGGCGATCCGTTGACGCTCACCACCCGACACCGCGACGCCAAACGACCCGACCGTCGTCTCCGCCCCATGTGGCAGGGACGTGACCCACTCGCGCAACTGGGCCTGGCCAAGAGCTGCGGCCACGGCGTCGTCGGTCGCGTCCGGATCGCCCAGACGTACGTTGTCGGCGATGCTCGTATCGAAGATGTGCGCTTGCTGGCTGAGCATGCCAACCTGCTGACGCAGCGCGTCACCATCGGCATCGCGTACTTGCACTCCCGACAGACGAAGGGATCCGCTGTACGGCAGGAATCCCATGAGTACCGATGCCAGCGTGGACTTCCCTGAACCACTGGGCCCGACGATGGCCACCCTCGATCCGGGCAGGACGCGAAGGTTGATGCCGTCGATGGCGGCCGCCTCCGCGATCCAGCGCGCCGATAGATCCACGAGTTCAAGGCCGGTGAACTCATCCGGCAGAGCCACCGGCTCAGCCGGTTCGACAACGGGGGACGGAGCAGTCTCGACCTCGCGGATACGTACGGCTGAGCCGCGCAGTCGCTGATAGGCGAGTGCGGAGGCCGGCAGCCCCGCCAACACGTCGAACAACGCGAGCGGCAGCAGGGCGACGACGGCCAGCCACACCGGCGCGATGCGTCCGTCGATGACCGCCGGGATTGCGAGCACGAGTGCGGCCGTGACAGCCGCACCCTGGACAAGGATTCCGATACCGCCACCCAGCCCAAGCGCGAACGACTCGCGCGCAATCAGGGCGGTCAGGCCATCGTCCAGCCGATGGACCCTTGCCGTCGCGGCGGCTGTCGCACCGAATGCCGTGATCTCCGGCGTTGCGTCCAGCGCTCGGACAACCGCCGATGACATCTCCGCCTTGGCTGGCGCCATCCGCTGCTCGGCCCCACGCGCAGTTCGAGCCACGATCCACGGGGTCGCGGCCAGGGCGAACACCGCGAGCACACCGATCGCGATCCCCGTCACCGGTAGGAGCCAGCCGAGGAACACCACGGTCACCCCGGCAACGAGCACGGCCTGCACCCACGGCAGAACGACGCGCAGCGGAAGATCGAGGGCCGCATCGACGTCAGCAACCAGTCGGGTGAGCAGGTCTCCGCGGCCGAATGCGGCAAGCCCCGTCGGGGCCAACCGCTCCAGATTCGTGTAGACCGTCACCCGCAGCCCCGTGAGCCCACGGAAGGCGGCATCGTGACCGACGAGCCGCTCCCCGTAACGGAAGATCGCGCGACTCAGGGCCAGGAAGCGCACCATCACGGCCGCGACCGTCAGCGTCAGAACCGGCGGCATCTCCGCTGCCGTCGAGATGAGCCAGCCGGACGTGCCGAGGAGCGCGACCGCACTGAGCGATGCGATCGCGCCGAGTAGCGCCGCAAGCCCAAGGAGTCGACGCTGAGCCGACATCGCCTGCCACAGCGAACGAACGGGGCTCACCATCCGGCACCCCGAATCGTCTCGGCAGCGGCCGGAGCGGCCAGACCCACGACCGCAGTCTCGGACGGTTCGTGTGGACGGTCGATGCGGACGACCTGGTCAGCGATCTCGATGAGCGCGGGCCGATGCGCGACCACGATCACGGTCGCGCCTGCCTGGGCGAGTCGTTCGATGGCAGCAATCACGGCCGCCTCCGTGGATGGGTCGAGCGCCGCAGTGGGCTCATCGAGGAGCACGACGTCGGCCGGTGTGAGCAGGGCGCGGGCGAGCGACAGTCGCTGCAGCTGCCCGACGGACAGGCCCGATCCATCTGCCCGGAGCTGCGTCTCGATGCCGTCCGGCATCGCCCGCACCTCACCGGCGATTCCGGCATCCTCCAGTGCCCGCCAGATGTCCGACTCCGGGAGCGATCGGTCTCGCAAGGCGACCGCGTCGGCGATCGTCGGGCTGTCCGGCAGTTCGGCACCGGCAAGGTGCGCACGCTGCGGCAGCCACGCAATCCGCTGGCGCCACTCCACAAGATCGACAGATTTGAGATCGACTCCATGTCCGCTGACCTCGAGCCGCACATCGCCGGAGGATGGCGATGCGAAGCCGAGCAGCGCGCTGATCAGCGTTGACTTGCCTCCGCCGGAACCGCCCACGATCGCCGTCACCGTGCCCGGCTCGGCGGTGAACGTCGCCGTGTCGAGAGCGGGCTCCGGCCGCTGCGGATAGCTCACCTGGAGATCGGTGACGACGATTCGCACCCGCCCGTCGGGCAGCGCCTCGGTGCCGCCGACAGGAACCGGGATCTCGAGGATGGTGAAGAGGCGGTCGGCCGCCCCCAGCCCCTCAGCGGCCGCATGGAAGTGCTGACCGACGAGCCGCAGCGGCAGATACGCCTCAGGGGCAAGGAGGAGAACGAAGAGGGCCACCGGATAGGTGATCTGCCCTTCGGCCAGGCGCAGGCCGACGGATACGGCCACCAATGCGACGGAGAGCGTGGCCAGCAGTTCGAGCGCCAGGGACGACAGGAACGAGACGCGCAGCACGCCCATCGTCGTGCTGCGGTAACGGTCGCCGATCGCGCGGATGGCTGCGACCTGCGACTTCGCGCGACCGAAGATCTTCAGCGTCGGCAGCCCCGACACCAGATCGAGGAAGTGGCCGGACAACAGCGCGAGCGTGCCCCACTGGCGATCCACCTGCGACTTCGTGTACATGCCGATCAAGACCATGAACACGGGAATGAGCGGCAGTGTGACGGCGATGATCAGCGTCGACAGCAGGTCCTGGCCGAGCACCGTCAGGAGCACTGCGACCGGCACGATCACTGCAAGAACGAGCTGTGGAAGGTAGCGCGCGTAGTAACCGTCGAGCGCATCGATGCCGCGCGTGATCAGCGCAGCGGTCTCACCCGGGCTGTGCGCCCCCGGGCCGGCCGGACCCAGGGCAAGCACATGCGTCAGCGTCGCCTCGCGTAGCTGCTGCTTGGCCCGCGCCGAGGCCCGCACCGCCGCGACCTCGGCAAGCCAGGCGATCACGGCCCGGGTCGCGAAGATCGCCGCCACCGCGACGACCGCGTCGCGCACGTCGCTCCACCCGGCACCATCAGACGTCACCGAGACGATGACGTCAGAGAGCAAGCGTGCCTGTGCGATCACGAGAACGGCCGTGATGACGCCGAGCACAACGGCGAGGCCGATGAACCCACGCGTGCTGCGCGCGTAGCGCATCAGTCGTGGGTCCAGGGGCTTCATGGTGGGGTCATCCTGACATGGAGACGGGGCCGCCCCAACTGGGGCGACCCCGTCTAATCCGGTCGATCAACTAGCCCGCAGCGTTGGCGAACCGGTCATCCGCACGCCCGCTCGCTGGCTGCGGCGGAATCATCGAGGTGCTGATGCGCTTGCGGAACACCCAGTACGTCCAGCCCTGGTAGACCAGGACGATCGGCGTCATGATCACCGCGACGATAGTCATGACCGTCAACGTGTAGGACTGGCTGGAAGCGTTCGTGACCGTGAGGTCGTAGATTCCGCCCTCTCCGATCGTGCTGACCATGACGCGGGGGAACAGGCCCACGAACAGGGTCGTGACCGCCAACAGGATCGTCGCGGAGCTGAAGATGAAGGCCCAGCCATCACGGCCCTTCAACGTCATGCCCAGAGCCGCGAGCCAGCACACGGCCGCGATGAGTGCGAGCGGCAGCGTGAACATGACTCGGTTGGAGAAGGCCTGGTACCAGAGCAGCGTCGCGACGGCGATGACCGCGGCGACCAGCCCGATCCGCAAGGCGGCCTTGCGGGACGCCTCGCGAACCTCACCTGAGGTCTTCAGTGCCAGGAAGATCGCGCCGTGCGCCATGAACACCGTGAGGGTCATGAGGCCCATGAGCAGCGAGAACGGGTTGAGCAGCGAGAACAGGTTGCCAGTGAAGTTGAGGCTTCCGGCGAGATCCGGCTGCGAGCCCGCGAGCGGCTCGATCGGTGAGCCACCGACGACGTTGCCGAACGCGACACCGAACAGCAGGGCCGGCAGTGCCGAGCCCACGACGATCGCCCAGTCCCAGCGCTTGCGCCAGGTGGCCGAGTCACGCTTGCCGCGGTACTCGAATGCCACACCGCGAAGGATGAGTCCGACGAGCACGAGCAACAGCGCCAGGTAGAAGCCGCTGAACATCGTTGCGTACCAGAGCGGGAAGGCCGCGAAGGTTGCACCACCTGCTGTCAGCAGCCAGACCTCGTTGCCATCCCACACGGTTGCGATCGAGTTGATCATCACTCGGCGGCTGAGCTCGTCCTTGCCAATCACGGGCAGCAGCATGCCTACACCGAGATCGAAGCCGTCGAGAACGAAGTACCCGATCCAGAGCACTGCGATGAGTGCGAACCAGACGGTTGTCAGTTCCATGATGTGTCCTTCTTCTCGTTCTCGAACGACCTAGTAGGCGAAGTAGAGCTGCTTGTCGGCATCCTTCTGCGCATCCCCGTAGGGATCCTCGTTGACGATCTCAGGCGCACCCGCCTTGATGTACTTCAGCAGCAGGCCCACTTCGATGACGGCCAGCACCGCGTACAGCAGGGTGAACACGATCAGTGAGATCCACACCTCCGCCACCGTGAGAAGCGGCGAGCCGCCTTGCGCGGTGATCTGCTGACCGAAGACGATCCATGGCTGACGGCCCATCTCGGTGAAGATCCAGCCGGCGGAGATACCGAAGAGCGGGAAGAGCACGATTACCGAGTTGAACACGGCGAAGAGCCGGCTCTTCGGGGTACGGCCGCCGCGGAACAGCCACAGCACGAGCAGTGCGTACAGGGCGGCGAGCATGCCCAGGCCGAT
>CAIVQM010000377.1 GCA_903908025.1 uncultured bacterium | reverse complement strand
GTGGATGCGGGCGAGGGTGGCCATGGTGAGTGGCTCCGCGCAGGCGAGGCAGGTGACAGTCCGGTCGACGACTGGGGTGCTCATGCCGGCTCTTCGAGGACGCGCTGGGTCTTGAGCTCGCAGCGGGGCCGGTGCCATTTCGCCTGGGCTTCGACGTCGGACTTGACGCTGTTGCCGTAGGCCCAGATCGTGCACTGCACTGACCAGGCGAACGTGGGTGTAGTCACAGGGCCACCACGCTTGCCTTGTTCGCCTTGGTGCACAGCTCGTAGATGGCGGGGGCGAGGGTGTCCTTCGCCTTCTGCTTGTCGAGGCGCTCCTCCGTCACGGTGACGGTGATCGCTTTGACTAGGTCGGCGGGGAGGTTGGTGCGTGCGGCAGCCTCGTTCCAGACGCGTGCGCCGGGCTTGACCTGGACGAGGGGCTCACCGGTCAGCTGATCGATGCCGGTCTCTCCTTCAGCGAGGACCTTGGCGAGGATCTCCTTCGCCCGGGTGTCCTCGACGTCGAGCTGCTTGCGTAAGGCGGCGTTGCTGCGCAGGCGATGGGCGGCCTCGAGGTATTCGTCCTCGAGGAGTACGGGGTCGCTCATGCGATGGCCTCCTCGTCGGCGAACGCGTCGACCGTGACCACGACGTCGACGGTGTCGTCCTCGTCGAGGTTGTCCAGGTCGATCGGTCCAGCATCAGGCTCCTCGGACGTCGAGTCGCTGGGCTGGACGATGGAGACGACGCGGCGCGGGAGGGCGCCGTCGATGAGGTGCTGCAGGGTGACGGTGTCGTCCTGCCAGTCCCCGGCGCCGGCCGCCGACTCGAGGTCGAGGATCGCCCCCCAGGCGGGGCTGAGGTTGCCGCTGGCCTGGTAGGCGCGGGTGTAGCCGACGGCGACCGACCCGTAGTGCAGTTCCGCCCCGTACTCCTTGCCGTGGGTGATGGGGGTGATCAGCAGGGGCGCTCCGAGGGCTTTTGCGGCGGCGGCGAGCGCGACGGATGCCTCGTGCGTGACCGTGATGTCCTTGCTGCTGAGGGTCGCGACGACGTTGATGCGCTGCGCGATCATCAGTGCGTCGGAGCGGACTTCGGGCTTGAGGGCACGGACTTCGATGCGCCTGTTGTCGAAGAGGGCGTCGGTGGCGGTGACGGTGAGGGTCTTGCCGTCGTGCTTCAGCTCGACCTCCCCGGCCGCGCTGAACAGCTTGACGATGAGGGCGGCCGCGCCGGGGGTGATGTCGATGGCGAACTCGTCGAGCGTCTTCACCTCGCCGGCCATGACGGCGACGACGCGGAGCGGTCCCCCGGCGGCAGCGATGAGCGCCGACTTCTCGCCGACGACATCGTCGGTGGGGCTGGTGACGGCGTCGTCGGTCCAGGTGGTGGTGCGCAGGCAGATCCTGTGCCGGTGGGACTTCTTGTTCGCGTCGGTGAACGCGGCGGCGGTGCGCAAGGCACGGGTGAGCTCGTACGCGCGGACGCGGACCTGCTCGGTCTTCAGTCGGGGCATGGCTGGTTCCTCTCGAGGGTGGTGATGGTGAAGTGGGTGGAGGGGGATCCCGGGGCGTAGAGCATGCGAGCGCGGACGTCGACGATGAGCCGGTCGTCCACGATCACCTGGGCACCGTTGGGGCCGAGCGCGTCGAACAGGGCGCGCTGCACCTTGTCGATGTCGGGTGTGGTGATGCACCAGTCCGGGGCGCTGAGCTTGAGATCGCCGCGGCTGGTGAAGTGGGTCTTGGGGCGGGGCATGAAGTAGGTGACGTCGATGGAGAGCGGACCGGACAGCCGTGCGCCTGAGACGCCTGTATCGGTGCAGGCGTCGACGATGGCCTGCCGGTAGGCGGGAAGGCCTTTGCTCATCTCGACGAATCGGCCGCCGCCGACGTGCCGCTTGGAGCCTTGGGGTGCGGGGCGGCCGAAAGCATGGACGTCGACGCTGGTCATGACGCGATCCCCGTGAACGTGATGTCCGCGCCGTCGGCGCGTGCCCGGTACAGCAGCCGCATGAGCGTGCCCTCCGCCATGCCGAGTCGCGTGGCGGCGGCCGGGACGTAGCCGAGGTGGTGGTCCCACGTGTCGAGGTAGTCCTCGACGACGTCGTCACGGGTGCGCCGATCGGCGCGTCCGCCCAGGTCGGCTACCGCCGCCGGGTCGTCGATCGTGTCGTCATCCCAGGCGAGCGGCACGACCCAGCCGCGCTTGGCGGCCCGCTGCGCGCTGATCCTCGAGGGTCCGGGCTTGTCCCACAGCTCGTCGTAGATCGCCTTCACCTTGTCCGCTGTGGCGCGTCGGATGCTCCGCTTGTTCGCGCTGGTGATGTCGCAGACGGTGCCGTGATCCCTGCCACCGAGCCGCCTGGTGATCTCCCGCGTCGTCCAGCCGATCGCGACGAGTGCCTGCAGTCGGCGTTGGGATCCGGTGGCGTCGACGTAGCCGAACCGGCGCATG
>CAIVQM010000376.1 GCA_903908025.1 uncultured bacterium | reverse complement strand
GATGCGCCGTTCGACATCCTCGCGCAGTCGATCGACGGCAGCCGGATCCAGCGGGTGTCCGTTGTTTGCCGACTCGGCCTCGATGTCGTTGAGCCGTTCGATCGACGCACGTGCAAGAAGCACATCCACTCGACGCAGCGTCTCGTCGTCATCGTCCTTGGGTACGCCGATGAGTCGCGCCAGGGGCGCAAGGGTCAGCGACAGCAGCAGCGTGATGACGATGACACAGAACGTGGTGGCCAGGATGACGTCTCGGAAGGGCACCGGCTCACCGGGAGCGAACAGGATGGGGATCGAGAAGGCGCCGAGACCGGATACGGGACCTCGAGCACTGGCCCACGACACGATGGCGGCGCTCCGCAGGAGCGGAGTTCCCGTGCTCCCGCCCATCGTGGCGCGCCCGAATCGCGTCATGCCGAAGACGAACACCGTTCGCGTGATGATGATCGCTAGCACCGCCACGGGAACGAGGATCGCGACCGACCGCAGCCCCGAAGCGTCAAGCCGCCGCATGACATCCGGAAGCTCGAGGCCGACGAGGAAGAAGGCGATGGCCTGCAGCACGAAGGTGATGTGACGCCAGACGATGGCGCTCTGCACCCGGCCCGTGTGGCCCGGATCCGAATGCTGCTCGTGTGCGATGACCAGGCCCGCAGCAACGACCGCGAGGATCCCCGACCCGTGCAACTCCTCCGCCAGGGCATACAGCAGGAAGGGCGCGACGAGCACGAGCGAGTTGGCCGCGACGAGGTCGTTGCTGCGTCGGAGCACCCATGAGAGGAGCCAGCCGCCCAAGCCGCCGACGGCGACTCCGACGATGACCGCCACGGCGAAGACCCCGGTCACCTGAAGGAGCGTTACCGATCCCGCTGCGGCAGCAACGAGGGCGACCTTCAGTGCCGTCAGGCCGGTGCCGTCGTTGACGAGGCTCTCGCCCTCGAGGATCGACACGAGCCGTCGCGGCAGCCCAGCGCGACGGGCGACCGCGCTGACAGCCACCGCGTCCGTTGGAGCGAGCACCGCACCCAGTGCCATCGCCATGGCCACGGGCATGGCGACGAGTACCGCACCCAACGCACCGATCACGAACGTGGTCGCGACGACCAGGCCGATCGCGAGTGCCAGGACCGGCCGGCTCACGCGGCGGAGGTCGAGGTAGGACGAACTGAGCGCCTCGCCGAAGACAAGTGGGGACAGGATGGCGACCAGGATGATCTCGGGGTCCGGCGGTGCGCTTGGTCCGATCGGCAGCCAGCCGATGAAGGCACCGACGGCGATGAGCGGGATGGCCATGCCCCAGCCGCGGCGGCGCACGAGGACGGCCACGCCGACCGCAATCGTCGCCGATACCGCGAGGGTCACGTAGGTCTGGTCCATGGCCCCTGCAGCCTAGGGGGGTCAGACGACCTGGAATGACCTCTTGGCGAGGCCATAGAAGTAGCCGTCGATCGTGGTCTCCGGCGGCAGGCCGGTATTGGTTGCAGCGCCCAGGGTGACGAACAGCGGCACATAGTGCTCGACGCTGGGATGCGCGTACGGCATGCCGGGGGCCGCCGTGCGGAACGCGGCGAGCGTGTCCACGTCGCCCGCGTCGAGGGCCCGCTTCGCCCACATGTCGAAGTCGACGCTCCAG
>CAIVQM010000375.1 GCA_903908025.1 uncultured bacterium | reverse complement strand
TCCTTGGGCAGGTGCGTGAGGTCGAGGTAGACGTAGTCCTTGTTGGGACCGGCGCCGCGTCCCTCGCGCACCTCGAGGACCATCGACCGCGAGACCATGTCGCGGGGGGCGAGGTCCTTGATGGTGGGGGCGTACCGCTCCATGAAGCGCTCGCCTGACGCGTTGCGCAGGATGCCTCCCTCGCCGCGGGCGCCCTCGGTGAGCAGCACCCCGAGGCCGGCCAGGCCGGTGGGATGGAACTGGTAGAACTCCATGTCCTCGAGCGGGATGCCCTTGCGGTAGACGATCCCCATGCCGTCACCCGTGAGGGTGTGCGCGTTGGAGGTGGTCTTCCAGACCTTGCCGAAGCCACCCGTCGCGAAGATCACCGACTTCGCGCGGAAGAGGTGGATCTCGCCGGTCGCGAGCTCGTAGGCAACGACACCGGACGTGACCTGCTCGCCGTCGACATCGGTCATCAGCAAGTCGAGAACGTAGAACTCGTTGTAGAACTCGACGTTCTGCTTGATGCAGTTCTGGTAAAGCGTCTGGAGGATCATGTGTCCGGTGCGGTCGGCCGCGTAGCAGGCTCGTCGAACGGCAGCCTCGCCGTGGTTGCGGGTGTGACCGCCGAAGCGACGCTGGTCGATGCGACCCTCGGGCGTCCGGTTGAAGGGCAGGCCCATCTTCTCGAGGTCGAGGACGGCGTCGATCGCCTCCTTGCACATGATCTCGGCAGCGTCCTGGTCGACGAGGTAGTCGCCGCCCTTCACTGTGTCGAAGGTGTGCCACTCCCAGTTGTCTTCCTCAACATTGGCGAGGGCGGCGCACATGCCGCCCTGAGCCGCGCCCGTGTGCGAGCGCGTCGGGTAGAGCTTGGTGAGCACGGCGGTGCGGGCGCGCGTGCTGGACTCGAGTGCGGCCCGCATCCCGGCGCCACCGGCGCCGACGATGACCACGTCGAAGGAATGGGTCTGCATGGAGTGCGTCTCCCGGTGCTTGTTAGCCGATGTTCGGGTCGAAGGTGAAGATGACGAGCGTCCCGAGCAGCACGGTGAACCCGGAAGCCACGTAGAGCAGCATCTTGAGCCAGAACCGTGTCTGGTCGCGCTCGGCGTAGTCGTTGATGATCGTGCGCATGCCGTTGGTGCCGTGGATCATCGCGAGCCAGAGCATGAGGAGATCCCACGTCTGCCAGAACGGGCTGCTCCATCGTCCGGCGACGAAGGCGAAGTTGATGCGCTGTACGCCGCCGTCGAGGATGTTCATGATGAACAGGTGCCCGAGCACGAGGAAGATCAGGACGACACCCGAGACGCGCATGAAGAGCCAGGAGTACAGCTCGACGTTGCTGCGCTGCGAACTGCGCTGAGGCGTCCGGGGCGCGGGGATGCTCACGGGACCGGGCTGGGCTGGCGCGCTCATGAGGTGCTCCCGAACATGGCCTCGAACGTGTGCTTCAGCATGAAGAAGGCACCGGGCAGCATGAGGACGAACCAGACGGTGGCAATCGCCCAGGTCATCTGCCGCTGGTAGCGGGGCCCCTTGGCCCAGAAGTCGATCAGGATGATCCGTAGGCCATTGAGCGCGTGATAGAGCACGGCGCCGACGAGGCCGACCTCAAGCAGGTTGACGATCGGCGTCTTGTAGGAGGCGATGACCAGGTCGTACGACTCGGGGGAAACTCGCATGAGGGCGGTGTCGAGGACATGGACCAGAAGGAAGAAGAAGACGGAGACGCCGGTGATGCGGTGCAGGACCCAGGTCCACATGCCGTCGCCACCGCGATAGAGCGTCCCGACAGGCAGACTGGCCACGCGGCCCTCCCTCGGGGTAACTCCGGACGGCGAGGGTTCGCGTCCGGGTGCTGAAGCAAACAGTACCGAGGTGTGGCCGACCCGTCGCGACGGGATCAGGGCCGTCGCCCTATGTTGTGAGTCACATGAGTCAGTGCGCTTCCGGAGGATGAGATGGACCCGGTCACTCAGTCAGGACTGCCGTTCGCAGCCGTATACGGCCCCGATGCCCTCGAGGGCTGGGACCCGGCGGTTGAGCTGGGGGAGCCAGGCGCCTTTCCGTACACGCGCGGCGTCTACCCGAGCATGTACACCGGACGGCCGTGGACCATGCGGCAGTACGCGGGGTTCGGCACGGCCGTCGAGTCGAACGAGCGCTACAAGCAGCTCCTCGCTGCGGGGACGACGGGCCTCTCGGTGGCGTTCGACCTGCCGACGCAGATGGGCTACGACTCCGATCACCCGCTGGCACACGGCGAGGTGGGCAAGGTCGGTGTCGCGATCGACTCGATCGATGACATGCGCATCCTGTTCGACGGCATTCCGCTGGACCGAGTCTCGACATCGATGACCATCAACGCGCCCGCAGCTGTCCTCCTCGTGCTCTATCAGTTGGTTGCCGAGGAGCAGGGCATCGCGGCGAGCGAGTTGAACGGCACGATTCAGAACGACGTCCTCAAGGAGTACATCGCCCGCGGCACGTACATCTACCCGCCGAAGCAGTCCCTGCGACTGATCACGGACATCTTCACTTACTGCCGCAACGAGATTCCGAAGTGGAACACCATCTCAATCTCGGGGTACCACATGGCCGAAGCGGGGGCGACGCCCGTTCAGGAGGTCGCGTTCACGCTGTCGGACGGCATCGAATACGTGAAGGCCGCGGTCGAGTCGGGTCAGGATGTCGACGAGTTCGCGCCGCGGCTTGCCTTCTTCTTCGTGTCACGCACCACGATCCTGGAGGAGGTCGCGAAGTTCCGGGCGGCCCGCCGGATGTGGGCCCGCATCATGCGCGAGCGGTTCGGTGCGAAGGACCCGAAGTCGCTCATGCTGCGCTTCCACACGCAGACCGCCGGTGTGCAGCTCACCGCACAGCAGCCTGAGGTCAACATGGTTCGGGTGGCCGTGCAGGGCCTCGCTGCGGCGCTTGGCGGCACCCAGTCGCTGCACACCAACTCATTCGACGAGGCCATCGCCCTGCCGTCGGAGAAGGCGGCCCGACTGGCCCTGCGCACCCAGCAGGTCCTGGCGTACGAGACGGATGTCTGCGGCACGGTCGATCCCTTCGCCGGTTCGTACGTCGTCGAGTCCCTCACGGACGGCATTGAAGAGGCGGCGACGCGGCTCATCGCCCAGATCGACGAGATGGGCGGAGCGGTCGCGGCGATCGAGCAGGGGTTCCAGAAGTCGGAGATCGAGCGCTCTGCCTACCAGATCGCCCTCGAGATCGACAGCGGTGAGCGCACGGTGGTCGGGCTCAACAAGTTCACCATCGAGGGCAAGGAGCACTACGACCCCTTGCGAGTGAATCCGGCCATCGAGGCTGAGCAGGGCGAGCGACTGGCGCGCCTGCGGTCGGAGCGCGACAACGACGAGGTGCAGCGGCAGTTGCAGTTGATCCGCGAGACGGCGGCCGGCTCAGACAACCTGCTCTACCCGATGAAGGATGCGCTGCGAGCTCACGCGACGGTCGGCGAGGTCTCGGACGCCCTTCGCGATGTGTGGGGGCAGTACATCCCGACTGACGCCTTCTAGGGGAGCGGACTCGGCGTGACGGACGTGCGTGCCGTGTCGTGGGATGGGGAGGCACTCGTGCTCCTCGACCAGACCCTGTTGCCCGCGCGGCACGAGTACGTCACCTGCCTTGATGTCGACATGGTGGTCGATGCGATCAAGCGCCTGGTGGTGCGCGGCGCCCCGGCGCTGGGAGCCGTAGGGGCCTATGGCGTCGCCGTGGCCATGGATCAGGGGGAGCGCGAGGGCTGGGTTGCGGGCCGCTTGTCGGTCGAGATCGCCCGTATCCGGAATGCCCGACCGACCGCGGTCAACCTCGCCTGGGGCGTGGATCGCGTGACCCCTCTCATCGCCGAGGGCCGTGGGGCGGTCCTGCAGGAGGCGGACGTCCTCGCCGCCGAGGACGAGGCCGCCAACCGAGAACTGTCGCGGCGCGGGGCCGACTGGATCCTCGCTCGAGTGGAGCGGCGCCCCGTTCGCGTCCTCACCCACTGCAACACGGGTGCGCTGGCCACGACGGGCTGGGGCACGGCACTGGGAATCGTGCGGGAGTTGCGCAACCGTGGCGTTCTCGAGGTCGTGTTTGCCGATGAGACGCGGCCATTGCTGCAGGGCTCGCGCCTGACTGCCTGGGAACTGGAGCGCGAGGGCATCGACTACTTCGTGCAGGCCGATGGGGCGGCGGCATCGACGATCCTGCGGGGGCTGGTTGACGTCGCGATCATCGGCGCCGATCGGATCGCCCGCAACGGTGACACGGCCAACAAGATCGGCTCGGTTGGTGTGGCCCTCGCCTGCCATGACCGGGGCATCCCCTTCGTGGTGGCCGCTCCGTCGAGCACCGTGGACCTGACGACGCCGACCGGAGACAACATCCACATCGAGTTGCGTGACGGCCGTGAGGTTGTCGAGTTCGCCGGGATCCGCGTGGCTCCGGAAGGTGCGCACGGGTTCAACCCCGCCTTCGACGTCACACCCGCGCGGCTCATCGACGCGATCGTGACCGAGAACGCGGTGGTGGAGCCAGACGGCGGGTCTTCGGTGGCCGTCCTCGTGGAGGCTCGGTGAATACGAGGGCCCAGATCGTCCAGGCGATGCGCCAGCTCAGCGAGCGCGGGCTGAATGCCGGCACATCAGGGAATGTGTCGGTGCGCACCGAACGCGGGCTGCTGGTTTCGCCGTCGGCGGTGCTCCCTGAGCTCCTGACGGACGCGAGCATTGTGGAATTGGATGCGCAGGGCACCGTGCTGTCCGGTGGCGTGCCCACCAGTGAGTGGCGCATTCATCGCGACGTGTATGCCGAATTCTCGGCCGCGGGTGCCATCGTGCACACCCACTCCACCTATGCGACGGCACTGGCCGTTCTGCGCGAGGACCTGCCCGCCTTCCACTACCAGGTGGCGAAGGCGGGGGGCCACCTCATCCGGTGCTCGACGTTCGCGATGTTCGGCACGCAGGAGCTTTCGGCTGCGGTTATCGAGGCACTGGGCGATCGCACGGCCTGTCTGATGGCCAATCACGGGATGCTCGCCTACGGCGCGAGCCTGGGGAATGCCATGTCGCTGGCCACCGAGGTCGAGGTGCTGTGTCGGCAGTACCTCATCGCGCGCGGCGCGGGTTCGCCGGTCATCCTGACCAGTGAGCAGATGGACGATGCCCTCGATCGCTTCTCGCGGTACGGGCAGCCTGAGGGTGGTTAAGGTCCTGCCATGAGTGGCGCGCTGGGTGTCATTGCCGGAACGGGCTTCTACTCGCTCGAGAGCATGACCGCTCCGAAGGAGCGGGTGATCGACACCGCCTTCGGGTCCGTGCGAGCGGTGGCCGGTGGACTGCACGGCAGGGAGACGGTATTCATCACGCGCCATGGAACCGGACACTCGATTGCCCCGCACATGGTGAACTACCGCGCGAATATCCAGGCCCTCTGCGACGCGGGTGTCACCGAGGTGCTGGCCATCAATGTTGTGGGCGGGATCGGCTTGGACTCCGGTGAACTCGTCGTCGTGGACGACTTCCTGGACTTCACCAGGAGCCGAGCGCTCACGTTCTTCGATGGCTCGATGCCCGAGGGCGTGGTGCACACCGACATGTCCGAGCCGTACGACGCGCGGATCCGCGACGCCTGGCTTGCCGGAGCGTCAGCGCTCGACGTGCCTGTCCATCCGACCGGCATCTACGCCGCCTTCGAGGGACCGCGCTTCGAGACGAGGGCCGAGATCCGGATGGCTCGTGCGATGGGCGCGACGGTGGTGGGGATGACCGGCGTACCCGAAGTGGTGCTGGCCAAGGAGCGCGGCCTGCCCTACGCATCACTCTGTCTGGTCGCGAATCCGGCTGCCGGGCTCGGTCCGGAGATCAGCATGGAGCAGCTCACGTCCGTGGTGTCGGTCGGGGCTGCGACGGTCGGGGCCATCTTGGTTGAGGCCGCTCGGCTGCTTGCCGCTTCCCAGACCTGAGCAAGACCGCGACGCTGCCTGCGCGTACTGCTACAACTGTCCCGTGAGCAGCCCACGCCGAGTGATCCTCGACTGCGACCCCGGCCATGACGATGCCATCGCGATCATGCTGGCTGTCGCCGATCCGGCGATCGACCTGCTGGCGGTGACCACGGTGGCGGGCAACGTCACTCTGGAGAACACCACTCGCAATGCGCTGAGGGTGCTCGACATGGTTGGACGCCCCGACATCCCGGTCGCGTCCGGCCGTGACCGACCGCGCGTTCGGGACCTCTCGACCGCGGCGGTGATGCACGGCGAGAGCGGGCTGGCCGGGCCACTGCCTGTCGAGCCGAGCCGGCCGGCCCTCGACGCGCCGGCCATCGACGTCATCGAGCAGATCCTCATCGACGCGGACGAGCCGGTCACCCTGGTGGCCACCGGCCCCCTGACGAATATGGCCGATGTGGTCGAACGGCTTCGGCACCTGCACTCCCGGATCCGGGAACTCGTGATCATGGGCGGTGCGGTCGACCTCGGCAACTGGACCCCGGCGGCGGAGTTCAACATCTGGGTCGATCCGCACGCCGCCGACATCGTCTTCCGCAAGGCCCGGGTGCCGGGGCAGGGCAGCCCGGCCGATGGCATCGCCCTGACCATGATCGGGCTGGAGGTCACGCATCGGGCCTGGCTCACCGACGAGCACGCCGACCTGCTGCGGTCCACGGGCCGGACAGGGCAGTTCGTCGCCGAACTCCTCGACCACTTCGTCGGCTTCCATCAGGACCGGTTCGGCTGGGAGGGCGGGCCCATCCATGACGCCGTGACGATCGCCCACCTGATCGATCCCACGCTCGTCGCGGCCCTGCCCATGAATGTTCAGATCGAAACGGAGTCCCCACTGTGCATCGGTCGAACGGTTGCCGATCGATGGTCGGTGACGGGCCTGCCGGCGAATGCCGCGGTCGGCCTCGATATCGATCGTGACCGTTTCGTTACCCTGCTGATGGAACGGGTTTCCTCCCTGCCGTGACCGACGTCACAGGGCAATTGTGAACGCGCGGTAACGATCTTGGATCTGCTGTTACGTCGCGTGGAACTGCTCGGTAGCAGTGGTTATGGTGATCCCATGTGCGTTCGCCATGACGGCGTCCTGCAACGGAACAAGGAGACCAATTGAAGACCAATCTCAAGTTTGCCGCGGCCGTTCTGGCCGTGTCGGCTATGGCGCTGGCGGGCTGTAGCTCGAGCAGCACGTCCTCGGAGTCGAGTGCAGCTGCCCCCGCGAGCAGCGCTGCTGCCGAGGAGTCCGCGGAGCCGACCGCTGAGGCCTCGGCCGAAGGCGATCCCGCCGCCGCTGCACTCAAGGCATGCGAGGTCACCGACGTCGGTGGCGTCGACGACAAGGGCTTCAACCAGAAGGCCTACAAGGGTGTGACCGACGCAGCCGATCAGCTGGGCGTCGAGGCAGCTGTCCTCGAGTCGCAGGCTGAGACCGACTACGCCACCAACATCCAGTCGTTCGTCGACCAGGGCTGTGGCGTCATCATCACGGTCGGCTTCCTCCTCGGTGATGCCACCAAGGAAGCGGCAAACGCCAACCCCGACATCCCGTTCACGATCGTCGACTACGCGTACGCCGATGGCGACATCACGAACAACAACGTTCTCGGTCAGGTGTTCAACACCGATGAGGCCGCGTTCCTCGCGGGCTACCTCGCGGCGGGCACGACCAAGACCGGCAAGGTCGGCACCTTCGGCGGCATCAACATCCCGCCGGTGACCATCTTCATGGACGGCTTCTACTACGGCGTCCAGAAGTACAACGCCGACAACGGCACCGACGTCAAGGTGCTCGGCTGGGACCCGAAGAAGCAGAAGGGCCTGTTCACCGAGAACTTCGAGAGCCTCGATGACGGCCGTACCTTCGCGCAGAACCTGGTCGACGAGGGCGCAGACATCGTCATGCCCGTCGCCGGCCCGGTCGGCCTCGGCTCGGCGGCTCTGGCCAGCGAGCTCGGCACCGACAAGCTGATGATCATCGGCGTCGACAGCGACCAGTTCGAGTCCGACACCGCGAACGCCGGCGTCTACCTCACCTCGGTTCTGAAGAACATGGACGTCACGACGTTCAATGCGATCCAGTCCGTTGTCGACGGCACCTTCGCTGGTGGCGTCACGGTCGGCACCCTGGAGAACGGTGGCGTTGGCCTGGCCCCGCTGCACGACATGGAGGCGGCCGTTCCGGCAGACCTCGTCGCGCAACTGGAGACCATCAAGGCTGGCATCATCGACGGCTCGGTCAGCGTCAAGGGCTAGTCAGCACCACAGCACGTAGTACGTGGGAGGGACCCGGAATCGGGTCCCTCCCACTGCTTTGCCGGATAGGTTTAGGCCATCTGCCCGGAAGCCTCAGCAAGGACGTGAGATGGAACTCGAACTGCGGGGAATCACCAAGCGGTTCCCCGGTGTGCTCGCCAACGACGATGTGTCGCTCACCGCGCGAAGCGGCAAGGTGCTCGCGCTCATCGGTGAGAACGGGGCCGGTAAGAGCACCCTGATGAATGTCCTGTCCGGGCTCTACCAGCCTGATGCGGGGGAGATCCTCATCGACGGGGTCGTGCAGAAGTTCGGCGACCCCGGCGATGCCATCAAGGCCGGTATCGGCATGGTGCATCAGCACTTCATGCTGGTGCCCGTCTTCTCCGTGTGGGAGAACGTCGTCCTCGGCGTCGAGCCCGTTAAGGGCCCGGGCATCATGAACCGCAAGGAGGCCCGCAACGAGGTTCGCGACATCTCCGGGAAGTACGGGCTGGCGGTAGACCCCGACGCCATGGTCGAGGACCTGCCGGTGGGCATTCAGCAGCGGGTCGAGATCATCAAGGTCCTGCTGCGCGGGGCCAAGATCCTGGTCTTCGATGAGCCCACGGCCGTGCTCACGCCGCAGGAGGTCATCGAGTTCTTCGGCATCGTGGCTGAGCTGAAGGGCCGCGGCGCCACGATCATCTTCATCACTCACAAGCTCAAGGAGGCCCTGGCCATCGCGGACGACATCACCGTCCTTCGCGGGGGAAAGGTGGCCGGGCACGCCGATCCGAAGACCGCCACGCCCGAACTGCTTGCCTCGATGATGGTGGGCCGCGATATCGATCTGACGGTCGACAAGGCGGAGTCCACGCCAGGCGACACCGTGCTCCAACTGAGCGGTGTGCGTATGGTCGATGACTATGGCCGGGCACTGCTCGACCACATCGACCTCTCCGTCCGCGCCGGGGAGATCGTCGGAGTGGCGGGAATCCAGGGCAACGGCCAGACGGAGCTCGTCGAGGCGATCACTGGCCTCCTGCCCATCGAGGCTGGGACCGTCGAGATGCTCGGCAACGACATCAGCCGCTACTCGCCGAGGCAGCGTCACGCTGCCGGCATCGCCCATGTGCCGGAAGACCGAAACCATATGGGGATGGTTGGATCCTTCACGGTTGCCGAGAACCTCGTCCTCGACTCGTACTACGCAGCACCCTTCTCCAACCACGGACTCCTTCATCGCGATGTCATCCGCGATTCCGCTGAGCAACTCGTCGAGGCTTACGACGTGCGACCTCCGCTCATAGACAACACTGGCAATGCCCTGTCGGGGGGCAATGCGCAGAAGATGATCGTGGCCCGCGAGTTCAGCCGCGACGTGCCGCTGGTCATCTGCGCGCAGCCGACCCGCGGCATCGACGTCGGATCGATCGAGTACATCCACGAGCAGATCGTGCGCAAGCGCGACGAGGGCAAGGCCATCCTGATCGTCTCGACGGAGTTGGATGAGATCTTCGCCCTCTCCGACCGCATCCTGGTGATGTACGACGGTCGGATCGTGGCCGAGCGCAAGGCCTCCGAGACGACACCCACCGAGATCGGCCTGTTCATGGCGGGGAAGGCAGCATGAGCATCACCTCACCCGATGGCAAGATCACCATCGAGCCGGACGACGGACCAGGTGCGTCCTTCTTCCGCAAGCTGACGCAGGCGACCGACTGGAAGTCCGGCTTCGTCATTCCATTGCTGGCCGTCTTCACTGCGCTCGTCATCGGTGCCATCATCATCCTTGCAATCGTATTAGAGTCCGAAGGAGGCACATCAGCGATGGTGCTACTGAGTACCCCCTCAGACTCTCCGTGAGGGTTGCTGCTAGTATAGGGCGGGGCAATAACTTCTGGG
>CAIVQM010000374.1 GCA_903908025.1 uncultured bacterium | reverse complement strand
TATGCGCGAGCCAAGGCGCGTCTCCTTGCGGGCGTGCACGCCGACAGCACGCTCGGAAGCACCCTCGAGTTGCTGGCGGAGTCGATCCAATCCCAAGCCGACACGTACGGGGTCTCCTCCGCCTGACCTGACGACTTCACCAAGGTGATCTCGACTTTCGACCTACGCATCCATCCAACCGGTCTGCCGGATTGCCACACACCAGAGGAGTAGCCCGATGAGTACTGAGACCAGCGATCGAGTCCCTGTCTCCACAACTGGCTTGGAAGCCAGCCCCGTAGGTGAGCTTCCGCCGGTTGGCGAGGTGCCCGAGTTCATGCATGCGCAGGTAATTCGGCAGGACAGGTTCGGTGACCCCTCGACAGCGTTCCTACCCGAGGTTGTGCGCACACCGGAGATCGGGCCGGACGAGGTCCTGATCGGTGTCATGGCAGCCGGCATCAACTTCAACAACGTTTGGGCGGCCCGCGGCTACCCCGTCGATCAGATCTCCACGCGGCAGCGTCGCGGGGAGACCGAGGACTTCCACATCGGTGGTTCCGATGCGTCCGGAATCGTCTATGCCGTCGGATCGAATGTGACCGGTATCGAGGTCGGCCAGCACGTGGTGACGCATCCCGGGTGCTGGGATGCCGATGATGCCTGGGTTCTTCGCGGACGGGACCCGATGATCGCGCCATCGGCTCGCATCTATGGATACGACACCAACTACGGATCCTTCGGACAGTTCACCCGAGTCCAGGCGCATCAGGTGCTTCCCAAGGCGGCCCACCTGACGTGGGAGGAGGCGGCAGCTCCGACACTGGTCGGCACAACCGCCTACCGCATGCTCCATGGATGGGCAGGCAACACGGTCTCAGAGGGTGATGTTGTCCTGGTCTGGGGCGGATCCGGTGGGCTGGGGACCCAGGCGACACAGCTCGCGAAGCTCGCGGGGGCTATCCCCGTGGCCGTGGTCTCGGATGCTGAGCGTGGTGCCTACGCTGAGAAATTCGGTGCAGCCGGCTGGATAAACCGAAACGACTTTGGCCACTGGGGGATTCCCCCGCTGGTCGATGATGCCGCAGGGCAGAAGCAATGGACGGCTGGTGCACGCGCATTCGGAAAGGCGGTCTGGGACATTGTCGGTTCACGGACGGACCCGGCGATCGTGTTCGAGCATCCCGGAGCCGCTACGGTGCCGACGAGCATCTTCGTGTGTCAGCCCGGCGGCATGGTGGTGATCTGCGCTGGCACTACCGGATATGACGCGATGGTGGACCTGCGCTACCACTGGACCCGCCAGAAGCGGTTCCAGGGTTCGCACGGAACGAATGACGTGCAGGCGATCGCGTACAACGATCTGGTGGTTCAGGGCAAAATCGATCCCGCCCTTGGGCGCACAGTGCGTTTCGACGAGATTGCTGAGGCCCACGCGCGGATGGGGCGCGGCGATGAGGTTTTCGGCAACGTCGTTGCTCTCGTTGGTGCAGCCGCTCCGGGTAGCGGTCGCGACTGACTTTCCAGGAATGTGAATCTCCGCGGCGGGGCAGGGCTGATCGTCGGCACTGCCCCGTCCTTATCGAATGTCACCAACTCAACTGAAGGCGGATGGACATGACGGCACGTGTCACGCATTGGATCAACGGCCAGTTGTGGACGGGGACTGCTGAGCGGTCGGGTGACGTCTTCGACCCGGCGACGGGTCAGGTGACGAAGAAGGTCGACTTCGCTTCGGGCGCTGTCCTGGATGAGGCGGTTGCGGCGGCGAAGGCGGCGTTCCCGGGGTGGCGTGATGCGTCGTTGACGAAGCGCACGCAGGTGCTGTTCGCGTTCCGCGAGATCCTGAACGCGAACAAGGAGCAGGTCGCTGCGCTGATCACGGAGGAGCACGGCAAGGTGCTCAGCGATGCCCTCGGCGAGGTCACGCGCGGCCAGGAGGTCGTGGAGTTCGCGTGCGGGATCCCGCACCTGCTAAAGGGCGGCTTCTCCGAGGGCGTGTCCACTGGCGTCGATGTGTACTCGATCCGGCAGCCCCTGGGTGTCGTCGGCATCATCTCGCCTTTCAACTTCCCGGCGATGGTGCCGATGTGGTTCTTCCCCGTCGCGATCGCTGCCGGTAACACCGTGGTCGTGAAGCCCAGTGAGAAGGATCCGTCGGCGATCATGCTGATCGCCCAGATGTGGAAGCAGGCGGGCCTGCCCGACGGTGTGTTCAACGTCGTGCATGGTGACAAGGAGGCCGTCGATGGCCTGCTGGACAACCCCGACGTGAAGAGCATCTCGTTCGTCGGCTCCACGCCGATCGCCCGCTACATCTACGAGACGGGCACCAGGAACGGCAAGCGTGTCCAGGCCCTCGGCGGGGCGAAGAACCACATGCTCGTGCTGCCCGATGCGGATCTCGACCTTACGGCCGACGCGGCGATCAACGCGGGCTTCGGCTCGGCGGGCGAGCGCTGCATGGCGATCTCCGTCATCCTCGCGGTCGACCCGATCGGCGACGAGCTCGTCGCGAAGATCGCCGAGCGGATGCCGCCGTTGAGGACCGGCGACGGACGCCGCGGCACCGACATGGGCCCGCTGGTCACCGGCGTGCACCGCGACAAGGTCAAAGCCTACGTCGATGCGGGCGAAGCGGCGGGTGCGACGCTGGTCGTCGACGGCCGCGACATCGACGTGGACGGCGATGCTGACGGCTTCTGGCTGCTGCCGACGCTGTTCGACCACGTCACCACCGACATGAGCATCTACACCGACGAGATCTTCGGCCCGGTGCGGGCCGTCGTGCGCGTGCCCTCCTACGAAGCCGGCGTCCAGCTGATCAACGACCACCCGTACGGCAACGGCACCGCGATCTTCACCAACGACGGTGGCGCCGCACGCCGCTTCCGGAACGAGATCGAGGTCGGCATGATCGGCATCAACGTCCCGATCCCCGTCCCGATGGCCTACTACTCCTTCGGTGGATGGAAGGCGTCGCTGTTTG
>CAIVQM010000373.1 GCA_903908025.1 uncultured bacterium | reverse complement strand
TGCCACGAGGCGTACTCGGTGAGGATGCCGCCGGCCACCAGGCCGATCGCTGCGCCACCACCGGAGATGGCGCCGAACACGCCGAATGCCTTGGCCCGCTCACGCGACTCGGTGAAGGTGACGCTGATAAGTGACAGCGCGGCTGGGGCCAGCAGCGCGGCGAAGACACCCTGAAGGGCGCGAGCCGCGAAAAGCATCTCCGCAGAGTGTGAGATGCCGCCGAGGAAGGACGCGGTCGCGAAGCCGGCGAGGCCGATGATGAACACCCGCTTGCGACCCTGGTAGTCGGCGATGCGCCCACCCAGCAGGAGCAGCCCGCCGAAGGCCAGCGTGTAAGCCGTGATGACCCATTGCCGGTTGGCGTCGCTGATGCCCAGGTCCTCCTGCATCGACGGCAGGGCGATGTTCACGATGGACGAGTCCAGCACGACCATCAGTTGGGCGATGGCGATGACGAACAGGGCCTTCCAGCGCCGGGGATCGGGCTCAAGAGCAGAGGACAGGGGCACAGCGGCAGTGGCGGACATCAGACGAACCTAGCGAAGGGTTCCCTAACTAGCCAATCCCCAGGCGGCAGTTCCGCTATCAGCGGAGGCACGCGATCCGATCACTGGCAGATGAGACCCTTCTTCGGAAGGGTCCCCTTCAACAGATACTCATCGACGGCACCGTCGACGCAGCCGTTGCCGTCGCCGTAGGCCGTGTGGCCCACACCCTCGTAGGTGACCAGGCGCGCATTGTCGAGTTGGTTGGCGACCAGTTCACCCCATTGATACGGCGTCGCCGGGTCCTTGCGCGTCGAGACGACGAGGATCGGGTTCGAACCCTCGGCGCGCGTCTGAGTGACGGGCTCGGTCGTCGCCGGCCAGTCCTTGCATGGCTGCCGGCCCCACGCGAGTGACTCGCCGAACGTTGGTGCCGTCTTCTGCCACTCGAGTGCCAGCGCCTTCACATCGTCAACGGTCCCGGTGTAGGGCCGGTCGAGGCAGGTCACCGCATAGAAGGCGTCTGACGAGTTGTCGAGGTAGCGACCGTCCGGTCCACGACTGATCCGATCGTCGAGGATCTCGAACATGCGGCCGGGATTGTTCGACTTCATCGCCTGCGCGAGCGCATCGCGCAGGCGCGGGTATTCGTAGCCGGGAAAGTAGAGGTTCGACAGCACGGCGTATGTCGCGAGCGGCTCATTGAGGTCGCGGTCCCCACCCGGCAGCGGCTCGGCATCGAGGCTTGCGAGGAAGTCCTGCAGCTGCCCCACGGCCTGATCGACGCTTCCCGACAACGGGCAATCGGAGTGCGTCAAACAGTCGCGCGCAAAGTCGCGCACGGCAACCTCGAACGCATCGGCCTGACCCTTGGTGACTTCGACGAGGTCGAGGCTGGCCGGCAGCACTCCGTCGAGCACCATCCGCCCAACGCGATCGGGGAACAGTTCGGCGTACGTCGCGCCGAGCATCGTTCCGTAGGACTTGCCCAGGTAGGTAAGCGTGTCGTCCTTCACGAGCGCGCGGGCGAGGTCGAGGTCACGCGCCGAGTCCGCCGTGCCGACATGTGCGAAATCCGGTGCAGCGTCCTTCGCACACCCGCGTCCTGGGATCATCGAATCGGCGGCGATCTGCTGCTCCTCGGCGGCGTCGTCAGGTGTCCCGTCCGCAGAAGTGAGGTCATCGATCTGCTGGTCGGTCATGCAGTGGATCGGGTCGCTATGGCCGACACCACGCGGATCGATGCCGACGATGTCGAAGTGCTCGCGGATCGAGGAACTGACGATCGCATCGGCTGCCTTCGCGTAGTCGACGGCACTGCCGCCCGGGCCGCCCGGATTGACGAACAGCGAACCGATCTTGTCGCCCGTCGCCTTCACCCGAGTGATCGCCAGGTCGATGGTCTCCCCCGTCGGATCGGAGTAGTCGAGGGGAGCGGTGATGGTCGCGCAATCAGCACTTCCGCAGTTCGTCCACTTCACCTTCTGGTCGTAGTAGCGGGACAGGTCGGGAGTCGGATCGGCGCTCTCGGTCAATGAACTGGCCGACGCCCCCGGGGAGGCCGGCGAACTGGGCACCCCGGTCTCGAGGGTGTTCGAAGGAGCGGCCGGAGACGGGCGCGTAGGGGCCACCGCCTCCGGTCCACCGAACAATCCACACCCCGCCAGGAGGGGCACGGCGGCAAGGACCGAGACCAGGGCGATGGCGAACTGACGGCGAGGTCTCATGAGTCGTACCGTAATGCGGTGACCAGGCCGCGACGAGACCCCGCCGAGGTGGTCGCCCTCATTGAGCAGGGCGTCGCCCGCGGGCTCGACCTCGTCGACTCATTCCTCGCGGCCACCGGCAAGGGGCCGCGGGCATCCAGCAAGGCCCTCGCCCTGGAGCACCGCAAGGCCGTGGCCGCCAACCGGCGCGAGGTCAAGCGACATCGCACCCGGGTCAGTGCGCTCAAGAGTGAGGTCACGGGTGGAGCCGTCGTCGCGGGGGTCGGAGGTGCCATCGGACTGATAGACGCAGCGACCGGCCCACCAAGTTCCCTCCTAATCTGGTTTGGTGCTGCCGGAATCGGCCTGCTGGTCTCGATCCGGGCGCGCATCAGACTTCGATCCGTCGGGCCGGCACCGCGCGAGTTGACCCTCATCGGTCCACCGCCGGCAATTCCTCGCGGATCAGTCGGATGCGTGGAGATCAGCCGGTTCACTTCCGTACGGGTGCAGGTGATGAACCTGACGCCCGCCCTCGATCGTCTATATCCGGGTTCCGGTGAAGAGCTAAGGGCCGCGGACAACGAGGCGGCAGGACCGCTCACCGCCCTCGCCGAGCGTCTGGTCGTCCTCGACCAACTGCAGCGGGAACTGCCCGGTACATCTGCGGCCGCCTCAGCCGCGAAGTCGGCGGAACTGGTTCGCGGTCGACTCGCTGACGGCTGCGCGACGTACGACGAACTGCTCGCCGCCGCTGCGCGACTGCTCGCCGCACCCGACATGACGCGAAGCACGCAGGAGATCCTCGCGCCCGCGATCGACGCGATGCTCGCGTACGCGCACGGGCTGCAGCGGGCTGCCGACCTGTAGCGACTCCAGGGTGCTTGTCCATTTTCTGGTCTGCAACTAGTCTTATTTCATGTCCGTCACGCCTGAGGTATCCGTCGGCATCTACGAGCTCAAGACGCATCTCAGCGCAGTCCTCGAGCGGGTCGCCGCGGGTGAGACCGTGACCGTCACAAGGCACTCCACCCCCGTCGCCTACATCTCCCCCGCTACAGCGGGCTCCCGTTCGCCTGCCGAGGCCGCCGCAAGCCTTCGCAGTAGCCGGGCGCTGCGCTCGCTGGAGGGCACGTCGCTGCGTGAACTCATCGACGAAGGGCGAAAGCATTGATGCCTCTGGTCGTCGATGCGTCCGCCGCCCTCTCGTGGGCCTTTGCCGATGAGAGCAGCAGCCAACCGGACCGTGTCCTTGATGCCGTGATCGCTAGCGGGGCATTGGTGCCAGCGCTCTGGCACGTTGAGATCGCGACTGCGCTGGCGATGGCACACCGGAGCGGCCGGATATCCGCAGCTGATCGCAGTCAGATCCTGCGCGACCTGTCCGACCTTGACATCCGCACTGACGTACACGTCCCCGTTCCTGAGCGTTTGTGCTGGGCCGCGGACACCTACCGACTCACCGCCTATGACGCTTCCTACCTACTGCTCGCCCTCGACCGTGGAGTGGCCCTGGCCACCTCCGATCGCGAGTTGCGCTCAGCGGCACGGAAGGCAGGCGTCAGGCTCGTCTGACTGAAGGCATCCCGCCGACGACCGCACGCCGCAGGATCTCCGCAAAGTCCTCGAACTCCTCGCTGCGCGTCGACGTGCGGCGATGCACCAGCGCGATGCGGCGACCCGGTGCGGGGTCGGCGAAGCGTGCGACCCCTAGCTGCGCGCCACGGGTTTCGACCTTGACCGCACTGTCCGGAATGAAGGTCATACCAAGCCCCGCGGACACCAGCTGGACGATCGTCGACAGGGACGCGGCGCGAGCGTTCGTCTCACCGGCGTTGGCGACCCCCGACGACAGACAGACCTCCACCGCCTGATCACGCAGGCAGTGGCCCTCCTCGAGGAAGAGGAGTTCCTCGTCCCGCAGTTGTGACGGTTGGATCCCCGTGGCACCGGCCCAGTCGTGATCCGCGGGCACCGCGAGCACGAAGTCCTCGTCGTAGAGCGGCTCGGCCAAGGCGCGGGCATCCTTGATAGGCAGCGCCATGATGGCCACGTCGATACCACCGCCCGCCAGGGCCTCCAGCAGGCGATCGGTCTGGTCCTCATGGACGTGGAGCTGAAGGTCGGGTGCCTCGGTATGGACGGCCGGCAGGAGTGACGGCAGCAGGTACGGCGCAATAGTGGGGATGACTCCCAGGTGCAGCGGTCCGCTGAGCCAGGAATCCGGCAGGGCTGCGGCTCGGAAGGCATCGACGGCGTCGACGGCGGCGCGGGCCAGTGGCAGCAGGAACCGACCGTCTGCGGTCACGAGGACCTTGCGGGGATTGCGCTCGATCAACTGGACGCCGAGGTGGGTCTCCATCGTCAGGAGCGACTGGCTCAGCGTCGGCTGGGACACCCCGAGCGATGCTGCGGCATCGCGGAAGTGCTGGAACTCGGCCACCGCGACAAACGCCCGCAACTGGGCCACGGTGGGGGTGGATCGCACCCACCCATAATAGGCAAACACTATCGAATACCGCAAGACTAATGATTTGCCTTATGGATGGCCGGTCCCTAGCGTTGCCTCCATCAGACCCACCCACTCAACTTGAGGAAGCGGAATGTCAATCCTTAACTCCGAGATCAAGCCCTTCACGGCGACCGCCTACAAGAAGGGTTCCGCCGACTACGTGACCGTCTCTGACGCAGACCTGCGCGGCAAGTGGTCCGTCGTGTTCTTCTACCCGGCCGACTTCACCTTCGTCTGCCCGACCGAGCTCGGTGACATGGCCGACCTCTACAGCGACTTCCAGAAGCTGGGCGTCGAGATCTACTCGGTGTCGACCGACACCCACCACGTGCACAAGGCATGGGCCGACGCATCCGACACCATCGGCAAGATCCAGTACTTCATGGTCGGCGATCCGTCCGGCACCATCACCAACAACTTCGAGAACATGCGCGAGGGCCAGGGCCTGGCTGATCGCGGCACCTTCCTCGTCGACCCCCAGGGCGTCATCCAGTACCTGGAGATCACCCCCGAGGGCGTCGGCCGCAACGCCGCTGAGCTGCTGCGCAAGATCAAGGCCGCCCAGTACGTCGCCTCGCACCCGGGCGAGGTCTGCCCGGCCAAGTGGGAGGAGGGTGACGCCACCCTCGCCCCCTCGATCGACCTCGTGGGCAAGATCTGACGCTTACGCCTCACAGCTGGGGGCCCGACCACATCGGGCCCCCAGCTGCCCACCTCGCACCACCAACCCGCGGAGCCCCTCATGCTTGACGCTGCCACCACCGCCCAACTGAAGAGCTACCTCGAGAAGATCGTCATGCCGATCGAGCTCGTAGCCTCGCTTGACGACAGCCCGAAGTCCATCGAGTTGCTCTCCCTGCTCGACGAGACCGCCGCGCTGTCGGACTCCGTCACCGTGCGCCGAGCAGACGACGATGCCCGCCGACCTTCCTTCGCCATCACCCGTACCGGCACCGACGTCAGCGTGCGCTTCGCGGGCCTGCCCATGGGCCACGAGTTCACGTCCTACGTACTCGCGCTGCTGCAGGTCGGCGGCCACCCGTCGACGGCGGCCCTTGAGACGCTGCAGCAGGTCGCCGGCCTCGACGGGGACTTCCACTTCGAGACCTACTTCTCCCTCACTTGCCAGAACTGCCCCGATGTCGTGCAGGCGCTGAACCTCATGAGCGTCACCAATCCGCGCATCACCCACACCGCCATCGACGGCGCCCTCTTCCAAGGCGAAGTCGACGCTCGTCAGGTCCTTGCCGTGCCGACGGTGTTCCTCAACGGCGAACTGTTCGAATCGGGCCGCATGAACCTGGAGCAGATCGTCGCGAAGCTCGATACGGGCGCGGCCGCCAAAGCCGCCGCGCGCATCGCCGAGAAGGAGCCATTCGATGTGCTCGTCGTAGGCGGCGGCCCCGCTGGCGCGGCCGCTGCCGTTTACGCCGCCCGCAAGGGCATCCGCACCGGAGTCGTCGCCGAGCGCTTCGGTGGGCAGGTCCTCGACACGATGGCCATCGAGAACTTCATCTCCATCACCTACACCGAGGGCCCGAAGCTCGCGACAGCGCTTGAGCAGCACGTCCTTGAGTACGGCGTCGACATCATGAACCTGCAGCAGGCGCGACGGCTCGTCCCTGCCACCGAGCCGGGTGGGCTGACGACCATCGAGCTTGAGAGTGGCGCGACTCTTCGCTCCAAGACCGTCGTCATCTCAACGGGCGCGCGTTGGCGCAACATGAACGTCCCCGGTGAGACCGAGTACCGCAACAAGGGAGTCACGTACTGCCCGCACTGCGACGGACCGCTCTTCAAGGGCAAGCGCGTCGCCGTCATCGGCGGCGGCAACTCCGGTGTCGAGGCGGCCATCGACCTCGCCGGTGTCGTCGGGCACGTGACGCTCATCGAGTTCGACGGTCAGCTGCGCGCTGATGAGGTCCTGCAGCGCAAGCTACGGAGCCTGCCCAACGTCGACATCATCGTCAGCGCTCTCACCACCGAGGTGCTGGGCGATGGCGCGAAGGTCATCGGCCTGACCTACAACGATCGCGAGGCCGGAAGCACGCACACCGTGGAGCTCGATGGCATCTTCGTGCAGATCGGCCTGCTGCCGAACACCGAGTGGCTGGCTGGGTCCATCGAGCTCTCCCCGCGCGGTGAGGTGGTCATCGACGACCACGGTCGCACGTCGGTGCCCGGGGTCTTCGCGGCCGGCGACTGCACGACCGTGCCGTTCAAGCAGATCGTGATCTCGCTCGGGGCCGGCGCTACCGCTGCGCTATCCGCGTTCGACCACCTGATCCGCACGTCAGCCCCCGCCGAGGACCTCGTCCCCGCTCGTTGAGTGCGCACATGTCGCCCTTTTCCAACGCCGGATGGGGCGACGCCTGCGCACTCAACGAGGGGGGTCAGGCGACGCGGATCCAGGGGTCCTTGAGCTCCACCATCAACGACTCCAACGCCAGCAAGGGCGTGACGTTGGCATCGACCTGCTGGCGGCAGTAGGAGATCGCCTGCAGCCGACGGCCCGTGTCATTCTGACTGCTCCGCGCCGCCAACTGGGTGAGCTGCGGACTCATCTCCTCGTTGATCAGCGGCACCGTGCCGTCCAGCTGGACGACTAGGACATCGCGGTACATCCCCATCAGGTCGACGAGTGCCCGGTCGACCTGGTCGCGGATCGTGCGCGTTCGCCGCGTCTTCTGCTTGGCCAGCAGTGCCTTGACCGCAGACGCCATCAGCTTCTTCATGCGTGCCTGGGTGATGCCTCCCGCGCCCTCGCCGTACTCCGCCTGCAGATCAGCAAGTTCGATCTCGTCGATCGGGCCGGTGATCGCATGCGCGTCCTCAGTCGCAGCAGCAAGCAGGTTCGCGGCGCACGTGAAGCAGGACGGGACGTCCTGCAGTTGGAACGGAAGCCGCAACACCTCCTGTCGTCGAAGTCGCGCGTGCTCATCGCGGGCGAGTGCTCGCGCCCGACCGATATGGCCCTGGGATGCTCGCGCAGCGAAGGACGCCATCGCGATGTCTACGCCGTAGTTGTCGACAAGCAGTTGCGCGACGTCAGCCGAGGAGGGAGTGCGCAAGGGCACGTGCCGGGTGCGCGACACGATGGTCGGCAACACGTCTTCGACACTGGGCGCACACAGGATCCACACCGTGTGCGGCGGTGGCTCCTCAAGCGACTTCAGCAGGGCATTGACCGCGAAGTCGTTCATGCGGTCGGCGTCTTCCATCACGATGACATGCCAAGGACTGACGATCGGCGCCATGGACGCACGCAAACGCAGTTCACGCGCTTCATCGACGAGGTAGTTGACCCCCGAGGCCGTCGCGATCTCGACATCCGGATGGCCCCCGAGCGGCGCCTTGCGGCAGGTCTCGCACACCCCGCAGCCGTCCTCCGGGCAGACGAGCGCCGTGGCAAAACATGTTGCGGCAGTTGAACGACCCGAGCCGGGCGGACCGGTGATCAACCAGGCATGCGTCATCCCAGGGCCGTGCTCACCTCGGCGGATGAGCTCTGCGTCGGCCACCGCGTGCGACAGTTCGGCGACCACCTGATCCTGGCCGACCAGCCGGTCCCAGATCGGCCGGGTCACGGCGCACCTATGCCAGTCACGACCCGCGTCAGGATCGACTCGGCAATGGCCGCAGCGTCCTCGCGCGCGTCCAGCACCAGGTAGCGCTCCGGCTCCGCCGCAGCGAGTGCAAGGAACCCGGCGCGCACACTGCGGTGGTATTCGAGCGGCTCCGCCTCGAGCCGGTCGCGCTGCGAGAACCGCGCCAGGCCGATCTCGGGATCAACGTCGAGCACCACTGTGAGATTGGGCAGCAGACCGTCCGTGGCCCACATGCTGAGGTCGCGGACCTGCTGCACGCCAAGGTCACGCCCATAACCCTGATACGCCACCGACGAGTCGATGAAGCGGTCGCAGATGACGACGTCGCCGCGTTGAAGGGCCGGTCGGATGACCCGGGCAACGTGCTCACCGCGCGAAGCAGCGAACAGCAGTGCCTCCGCCCGCGCGTCGAGGCCCTCGAACTCCGGGCTGAGCAGGACATGCCGGATCTGCTCGCCTGCCGGTGTGCCACCGGGCTCCCGCGTCCGGACGACCGACACCCCGCGTTCGATGAGCGACTGGGCCAGCAGCGACTCCTGCGTGGACTTGCCCGCTCCCTCACCACCTTCGAAGGCGATGAAGTACCCCGAGCCGACCATGATCAGCGGCTTCCGGCTGCGGCCGTCTTCTTCGCGGCGGTCTTCTTGGCCGCCGTCTTCTTCGCGGCAGCCTTCTTCGCCACAACCTTCTTAGATGCCGACTTCTTGACGACGCGACGCGTCGTCTTCTTCGGCGTCAGACCTTCGAGCGCCTCCTTGGACCGGCGCTCGGACAGCAGGTCGCTGGCGCGCTCGACGGAGATGGTGGCCGGGTCGTCGGCAGTGCGAAGGGAGGCATTGGTGTCGCCGTCGGTGACGTACGGACCGAAGCGGCCGTCCTTGATCACCATCGACTTGCCCGTAGTCGGATCATTGCCGAGCTCGCGCAGCGGCGGCTTGGCCTGGCCGCGGCCGCGCCGCGGCTTTGGCTGAGCGAACAGCGCAAGCGCCTCGTCGAGAGTGACCGTGAAGATCTCCTCCTCGGCCGCCAGCGACCGCGAGTCCTTCTCCTTGGTCAGGTACGGGCCGTAGCGGCCGTTCTGCGCCGTGATCTCGATGCCGTCGGCCGGATCCGTGCCCACGACGCGCGGCATGCTGAGCAGGCGAAGTGCCTCCTCAAGCGTGATGGTCGTCAGTGTCATGCTCGTGAACAAAGACGCCGTACGCGGCTTCGCCGACTTCGGCGAGCCCTCCGGCAGCACCTCGGTGACGTAGGGGCCGTAGCGGCCGGACTTCGCGACGATGGCAAGGCCCGTATCGGGATTCGCACCGAGGTCGAAGTCGCCGGACGGCTCGGCCAGCAGCGCTTCGGCCTTCTCGGCGGTGAGCTCGTCGGGTGCAAGATCGACGGGGATGTTCGCCCGCTCCTCGCCCCGCTCGACATAGGCGCCGTAACGACCAACCCGCAGCATCGCGTCGGTGTCGGCGATCGGGAAGGTCGCGATCGCCCGGGCATCGATCGCGCCGAGGTCCTCCGTCAGCGGCTTCACGCCGGGGAAGTCCCCGCTGACACTGTGCCCACCGCGCCAGAACGCCTCGAGCTGCTGCACGCGATCGGCCTGACCCGTGGCGATGAGGTCGAGGACCTCCTCCATGTTGGCGGTGAACTGGTAGTCGATGAGGGCGGTGAAGTGCTCCTCCAGCAGGCGCACGACAGCGAATGCGGTGAAGCTCGGGACGAGCGCCGAGCCCTTCTTCCAGACATAGCCGCGATCGACGATGGTGGACATGATCGACGCGTATGTCGACGGCCGGCCGATCCCGAGCTCCTCGAGGCGCGCAACCAGCTTCGCCTCGGTGTAGCGCGCGGGCGGCGACGTCGTGTGGCCCAGCGACTCGAGACTGTTTGCCGTGACGGCGTCGCCTTCACCGAGATTCGGCAGCTCGCGCTCGCGGTCGTCGTCGTCCGCGTCCTCGACGATGTCCTTCAGCGCGGCGTAGAAGCCGGGGAACACGACGACCGTGCCCGACGCGGTGAACTCCGCATCGGTGCCTTCGGCCGTGCGGGTGCCGAGCTTGACGGTCGTAGTCGCTACCTGCGCGTTGACCATCTGCGAGGCAACGGTGCGCTTCCAGATGAGGTCATACAGCGCGAACTCGTCAGCGTTGAGCTCCTTCGACACCTCACCCGGCGTGCGGAAGGTGTCGCCTGCCGGCCGGATCGCCTCGTGGGC
>CAIVQM010000372.1 GCA_903908025.1 uncultured bacterium | reverse complement strand
GCGATGGCGTGAGTCAGCGACCTGAGCCCAGACCGACGATCACCGTGTCGACAACGACCTCGACGCTGACATCGCACGCAGCCGCCGTACTGCTCCACATGCCGAGATAGAGCATCGGGCCGACCAGCACCGGGATCACCGCGGCGGGGTCGATGTCGGCCCGCAACTCGCCTGATGCGATGCCATCGGCGATGACCGACTGGAGGCGCGCGCGCCTGGGCGCCAGAACGCGGGATTCGACGAGTTCGGCCAGGCCCGGCCGACGAACGGCCTCCGCTGCGGCGTGCATGAGGATGCGCCCACCAACCGAGCCCGGGGTTCGTTGGCGCACACCCGAGAGAACATCGACCAGCCGATCGCGGACCGGACCGGGCGCGGGCGGCGGGGGCAGGTCGTCGTTCAGCCGCTCCAAGGCCCCGACGAGGAGCTCATCGCGAGTCGGGAACCTGCGGTAGACCGTCGTCTTCGCAACGCCGGCCCGAAGGGCCACCGCCTCCACCGAGAAGCCGTCGAAACCTCCCTCAGCTAGCACGGTCAGCGCCGCTGAGGTGATCTCCTCGTCGATGCGCTCGTCGCGCGGCCGACCTTTGCGCGCAGGTGCCTCCACCACGGGGGCACTGGGTGCCGACATCAGGCCGAGGCTTCCTTCTCCGGCTTGTCCGGCACGACGTACTCCTGCGACGCCTCGTCCGAGTAGTTGGCGATCTCCTCGCGCACAAGGGCGTCCGCGGGATCCGCGGGTGCCCCAACGGCACGATCGCCCTTCTCCGGCGGATTGATCTGCGGCAGCAGGAAGAAGACGAGCAGCCCGGCGATCACGATCATGACCAGCGAGATGTAGGACGTCACGTGCGAAGCACTGAGGAAGGCCTCGTACGCACCTGCGCGAAGCATGTCGATGACCGCGGCCGGCGCGCCCTGAGCAGCAGCCTGATCGAGGATGAAGTCCGCGGCGACGATGGACTCCGTCGCCGCCTGCTTGGCCGCATCCGGGAACGACGGCGGCACCTTGTCCATCACCGACATCAGGTTGGCGGCGTACTGGTTGGCGAGAACCGTGCCGACGATCGCGACGCCCAGTGCACCTGCCACCTGGCGGACGGTGTTCTGCACGGCCGAACCGGCACCGGCTCGCGCCAACGGCAGCACGTTCTGCAGGACCGTCGATCCGGGGGCGATGACGTTGCCCATGCCGAAGCCGAAGATGAAGAACACGAGCAGCACCGCCCACAGCGGCGCATCCATCGGGACGCGAGCCAGCAGGAACATGGCGACGGCGACGAACGCCAGACCGGTGGTCATGACCGTGCGGTAACCGAACCTCTTCACCATGGCCGCGCTGCGTGGTGCGGCGATGAGCTGTCCGATCGCGAACGGCAGGAAGCACAGTCCGGCTGTCAGCGTCGAGTAGCCACGCAGAATCTGTAGATAGAAGGGCAGGGAGAAGGTCACGCCGGACATCGCGAAGAAGGCAAGGCTGACCGCCGTGAGGCTCACGGCATAGCCGCGGTTGCGGAACAGCGATACGTCGAAGCTCGGGTGATCGCTGCGCGCCTCGAGCCACAGGAACAGCGCGATGATGATCACGCCGAATGTGATGGGCCAGATGACCGAGGGGGCGAGCCAGTCCTTCGTCGCCGAGGCATCGATGATCCCGTAGATCAGGAGGACGAGCCCGGTCGCCGACATGACCAGCCCGATCAGATCGAGCTTGCGCGGGTGCGGGTTGCGGGTCTCCGGGACGACACGCACGATCCCGATGACGCCCAGGATGACGATCGGGACGTTGATGAGGAAGACCGAGCCCCAGTCGTTGCCCGTGAGCCAGGTGCTCCACTCCGGGTGCTCAAGCAGGATGCCGCCGAGGACCGGGCCGAGTGCGACGGCCGCGCCGACCGCGCCGGCCCACGCGCCGATGGCCTTGCCACGCTCGTGCGGGGGAAAGACAACGGTGATGATGGCCAGCGTCGTCGGAAGAACCGCTGCTCCGCCAACCCCCATGAGCGCCCGGAAGCCGATCAGCATTCCCGGTGTCGTGGCGAAGGCACAGGCAAACGACGCGAGCCCGAACAGGACAAGCCCGATGACCAGGACCTTCTTGCGTCCGTACTTGTCACCGAGGATGCCCCAGGTGAACAGCAGCGATGCGAATACCAGAATGTAGGAGTCGATGGCCCACACGAGCTCGCTCTGGGTCGCCCCCAGGTCTCGCTGGATGGTCGGCAGGGCGATGTTCAGCACCGTGTTGTCGAGAACGACGATCAACAGGCTGACCACCAGGACCCCGAGGATCGCCCACCGCCGGGGGTGGCCCTCCCCCGATGTCATCCATGCATTCGACGGCACATTCGCTCCTTCACCGATTCAACGGACATCTATTCCGAAACGGAACCGTAGCGTATCTGTGCGCAATGGGCACGTCGTGTGCACGACAGGCGCTGGAGCATGTCATCATGTGCGTGTCCGGGGACTCCGCCATGGAGCCTCGAGATGGGAGAACGAGATGTCCTGCTACGGCATGCCCGAGGGCCGACGCGTCACGATGCGCGATCTGGCCGAGGCCACCCGACGTGGCGAGAAGTGGCCGATGATCACGGCCTACGACGCCCTCACCGCACGGATCTTCGACGAGGCTGGCATCCCTGCCCTCCTCGTGGGCGACTCTGCCGCGATGGTCGTGTACGGGCACGACTCCACACTCCCCGTCACCGTCGATGAGCTCATGCCGCTGGTCCGGGCCGTCGTCCGCGGCGCACCACGTGCCCTCGTCATCGCCGACCTGCCGTTCGGCTCCTACCAGTCCTCCCCCGCCCAGGCCATGGAAACAGCCGCGCGGTTCATGAAGGAGGGTGGCGCACAGGCCGTGAAGCTCGAAGGTGGAGCTCACATGCTGCCGCAGGTGGAGACGCTCGCGAACTCCGGCGTCCCGGTGATCGGCCACCTGGGCCTGACCCCGCAGTCGGTCAACGTGCTAGGTGGCTACCGCGTGCAGGGCCGGGGCGAAGCAGGCGAGATGCTGCTGCGCGACGCCAAGGCCATGGAGGCTGCCGGTGCCTGTGCCGTCGTCCTCGAGGTCGTTCCCGCGGAACTCGCCGTACGCGTCAGCGAGGTGCTCACCATCCCGACCATCGGAATCGGCGCCGGCTCGGGCACGGATGCTCAGGTCATCGTCTGGCAGGACCTCGTCGGGCTCACGGGTGGACCGGCTCCCCGTTTCGTCAAGCGGTACGCCGACGTGCGCACCACCATCGCTGACGCCGTGTCCCAGTGGGGCTCCGACGTCGCCTCCGGTGCCTACCCCGCACCGGAGCACGATTACAGCTGAGGCTCGGTCCCTATACGTCGGTTATGCGGATCCCGGCGTGCACCTTGTATCGCCGGTTCATCGAGATCAGGTTCGCCGTCATTCCCTCGACCTGACCGGCATTGCGCAGTCGACCACCGAAGATGCCACGAATCCCTGGGATGCGGTCGGCCAGCGACTGCACGATGTCTGTCGCTTCGCGATCGTCCCCCAGGACAAGGACGTCGGTGTCGATCGCATCGACCGACTCGTCGAGGAGCAGCACAGCCGAGATGTGATGGAAGGCCGCGACGACACGACTGTCGACGAGGATGCCCGCCGCCTGCTCTGCCGCCGAACCCTCCTCCACGCGCAGTGCGAAGGCACCCTGCTTGTCGAACCCGAGCGGATTGACGCAGTCGACAACGATCTTCCCGGCGAGTTGCTCACGGAGTGACTCGAGAAGTGCGGCATGCCCATCCCACGGCACGGCCACAATGACCAGATCGCACGAACGCGCGCACTCGTCATTCGACAGACCCACGACGCCGAGGCCGATCTCCTCCGCGATCCCGGCGGCGCGGGAAGCGTCACGTGAACCGATGGCGACCTGCTGCCCAGCGAGCGCCAAGCGGCGAGCTAACCCGCGGCCCTGCTCGCCCGTCCCTCCGAGCACGCCGACACGGAGTACGGAGACATCGGGAAGGACTCGGGTATCTGGTGCGTTCGTCTGCTCGGTCACGGTCCGCGATCCTGCCACACTTCACTGATGGCCGCCCCCGCAGACCAGCCGAGACCGCACTGGTTCGCACGCATGCGGCTCGACACGACACCACTTCGAGCATCACGGGACTTCCGGCTGATCTTCGCGAGCGGGCTGATCACGTATCTCGGTTCGATGATCACCTACGTCGCACTCCCCTTCCAGGTCGCGCACCTGACCGGCTCGTTCGTTGCTGTCGGCCTCATCGGCCTCGCCGAGCTCGTTCCGCTGATCGTCTTCGGGCTGTATGGCGGAGCGCTCGCCGATTCGGTCGACCGGCGCGTGATGGTCATCGCGACGGAGGCCGCGGCTGGACTCCTCGTCACCCTGCTTCTGATCAACAGCCTGCTGCCGTCACCGCAGCTGTGGGTCCTGTATGCGATCGCGATGATGCTCGCGGCAGTCGATGGACTGCAGCGACCTTCACTCGACGCGATGATCCCGCGCGTCGTCGCGCACGACCAGCTCGCCGCCGCCAGCGCACTCACATCGCTGCGCTGGCAGCTCGGCAGCATCGTCGGCCCGGCCATCGGCGGCCTGCTGCTCAGTGCCGGCGGAGCAGCGATGGCTTACGGCGTCGATGTCATCACCTTTGTTGGATCCATCGTGCTGCTGTGGCGTCTCAGCAGCATCCGGGTCGAGGGTGATCGTGAACGGCCGACTCTTCGTCATATCGGTGCTGGCATCAGCTACGCATGGAGTCGCAAGGACCTGCTCGGCACGTACGCCGTTGACCTCATCGCGATGGTGTTCGCCTTTCCCTACGCCCTGTTTCCCTTTCTGGCCGAGGATCTCGGAGGCGCATGGACCCTCGGACTCCTCTATTCCGCTGGCGCTGTGGGGTCCCTCCTCGTCACGCTCACGAGCGGCTGGACGGGATCCGTCCACCGGCATGGCCGAGCCATCGTGTTGGCCGCCGCGATCTGGGGGCTGGGTATCGCGCTCGTCGGCGTTACGCACTCCCTGACCTGGGTCCTGGTGTTCCTCGCCATTGCCGGCGGCGCCGACATGGTCAGCGGCATCTTCCGCAGCGCGATGTGGAACCAGACGATCCCCGATGACGTGCGCGGGCGAATGGCGGGCATTGAGCTGCTCAGCTACTCCATTGGTCCGCTGCTAGGCCAGGTCCGCAGCAGTACAGCTGCATCGCTCACGTCGTTGCGCATGTCTTTCATCAGTGGTGGCGTGCTGTGCATTGTCGGTGTCGGCATCGCAGCATTCGCACTTCCGTCGCTGTGGCGATACGACGAACGCACGAGTCCGCATGCACAGCAACAACGCGATAAGCGTCACGAACACGACGCGAGATAGTCGGTGCGCATACCACGCGTTCGACACGCGGAGCCGTTTCGGCGCGAATGGCTTTGTTTTTTCTGCAATGCTCTGTCAGAGTTGTAACCAAGGAGCGCTGCAACGGTGCAGCGTTCCACGACACGGGAGGCAACGTGGCGGTCGCAAAGAAGACTGCACGCAAGGCGCCGGCCAAGAAGGCCGCACCTCGCAAGGCTGCAGCAAAGAAGGCTCCGGCCCGCAAGGTCGCAGCGAAGAAGGCTCCTGCCAAGAAGGCAGTGGCGAAGAAGGCTCCGGCCCGCAAGGCAGCAGCGAAGAAGGCTCCGGCCCGCAAGGTCGCAGCCAAGAAGGCTCCGGCCCGCAAGGTCGCAGCGAAGAAGGCCGTCAAGAAGGCTCCTGCCCGCAAGGCAGCAGTCAAGAAGGCCGTCAAGAAGGCTCCTGCCCGCAAGGCAGCAGTCAAGAAGGCCGTCAAGAAGGCTCCTGCCCGCAAGGCAGCAGTCAAGAAGGCCGTCAAG
>CAIVQM010000371.1 GCA_903908025.1 uncultured bacterium | reverse complement strand
GAGTTCCTCGATCGCCACGGCGCTCACGCTCGAGGCCATGGGCGCCGACGCCGTCGTTATCCGGCACGGCTCGTCGGGTGCACCGCATCGGCTGGCGACGGCGGGCTGGATCGGCGGGTCCGTGGTCAATGCCGGTGATGGCACCCACGAGCACCCGACGCAGGCCCTGCTCGATGCCTTCACCATGCGCCGCCACCTGCACGATGGCACGGGCGATCTCGACGGCCTGCGGGTCGCCATCGTCGGCGACATCCTGCACAGTCGCGTTGCGCGGTCCAATGTCCTGCTGCTTCGGACCCTCGGAGCACACGTCACGCTGGTGGCGCCGCCGACCCTCATGCCCTATGGCGTCGAGTCGTGGCCGTGCGATGTCAGTTACGACATCGATCGGGTGCTGCCCGGTGTCGATGCCGTGATGATGCTCCGCGTGCAGGCCGAGCGCATGCACGCGGCCTACTTCCCGTCGACGCTGGAGTACTCGCGGCTCTACGGCCTCGACGCCCGACGCATGGGCCTGCTGCCGGCGCATGCGATCGTCATGCATCCCGGCCCGATGAACCGCGGCATGGAGATCTCTGCCGACGTCGCCGATTCCTCGCGCGCGGTCATGGTCGAGCAGGTCGCCAACGGCGTGAGTGTCCGCATGGCTGTGCTGTACCTGCTGCTCGGCGGAATGAAGGAGGAGATCTGATGTCACGGGTGCTGCGCGGAGTTCGTCCCTATGGCGAGGATGCGGTCGACATCGTCATTGCCGACGGAGTGATCGTCGAATTGGCACCGGCTGGCACGGGTGCTGGCGAGGTCATCGATGCCGACGGGCTGGTGGCTTTGCCGGGATTCGTCGACCTGCACACGCATCTGCGCGAGCCTGGGCGCGAGGACGCCGAGACCGTGCTGACCGGGTCGCAGGCGGCCGCCCTCGGTGGTTTCACCTGCGTGCATGCGATGGCCAACACCAACCCGGTGGCCGATACGGCGGGTGTCGTCGAGCAGGTGTGGCGCCTGGGCCAGGTGGCGGGCCTCGTCGATGTGCGGCCGGTCGGAGCCGTCACGGTCGGCCTCGGCGGTGACCGGATGGCGGAGATCGGCGCCATGGCCCACTCCGCGGCGGAGGTCCGGGTCTTCAGCGACGATGGCAAGTGCGTCCACGATGCCGTGTTGATGCGCCGGGCCCTCGAGTACGTCAAGGCGTTCGACGGCGTCGTCGCGCAGCACGCGCAGGAGCCTCGCCTCACCGAGGACGCGCAGATGAACGAGGGAGAGCTATCCGGCCGCCTGGGCCTCGTCGGCTGGCCGTCGGTCGCAGAGGAGGCGATCATCGCGCGCGACGTCCTGCTGGCCGAGCATGTCGGCTCGTGGCTGCATGTGTGCCATGTGTCCACGGCCGGCTCGGTGGAGGTGATCCGCTGGGCGAAGGCCCGCGGCGTGCAGGTCACGGCCGAGGTGACGCCCCATCACCTCATCCTCACAGAGGACCTCGTCTCGTCGTATGACCCCATCTACAAGGTCAATCCACCCCTTCGGACGGCCGCCGATGTGCACGCCCTGCGGGCGGCGCTCGCTGACGGCACCATCGATGCGATCGCAACCGACCATGCTCCGCATCCGCATGAGGACAAGGACTGCGAATGGGCGGCGGCCGCCATGGGCATGCTCGGTCTCGAGACCGCCTTCAGCATCGCCATGGCCACGATGATCCAGCCGGGGCTGCTGTCGTGGCGTGATCTGGCGCAGCGGATGTCGGTGCGTCCCGCTCAGATCGGCCGCGTGCGCACCCAGGGTCACGACCTGGTCGTCGGCGCGGTGGCCAACATCGCGGTGGTCGATCCGACTGCCATGCGGGTGATCAGCGCCACCGATCTTGCCTCGCGCAGCCGGAACACGCCGTATGCGGGCATGGAACTGCCCGGCCGTGTCGTGCATACGGTCTTCGCTGGAACGCCCACCGTCCTCAACGGTGCCCTCGCATGAACGCATTGGCAGCCGACTACGTCGAGCAGGCGCAGGTCACCAACTGGCCGGCGCGTGTCGTGCTCGTCGTCGTCGTCCTCGCACTGATCGCGCTGGCTCTGTGGGGGATGCGTCGGGGCTGGCGGAATCGGGCGGCACGGCAGGCTGACCTGCCTGCGCCGCTGGAGTCGCCGCCGGTCTCGGCAGTCCTGAGCGAACCGGTCGACGGCCTCTTCGCCGGGACCGGCACGCACGGTGACTGGGTGGACCGGATCGTCGTCTTCGATCTCGGTGTCCGCAGTCGAGCCGCTGTGTCATGGGGACCCGATGGCATCTGGTTCGACCGCGCTGGAGCGCGCAGCCTGTTCGTGCCGGCTGATGATGTGGCCGCGGTGCGCACCGACCGCGGTGTGGCAGGCACGGTCCGATCGAAGGACGGCATGGTCGTTGTGACCTGGCGCCTCGGCGACCGCGTCGTCGACACCGGCTTCCGGGCGGATGCGTCCGCCGATCACGACACTGTGTTGGATGGGCTTGTGGCAACGTTCGCGACAGGGGTGCAGCAATGACATTGCCAGAGGCCGGCGTACTCGTCCTCGAGGACGGGCGCACGATGCACGGCGACGCATACGGGGCCATCGGCACGACATTCGGCGAGGCGGTGTTCTCGACTGGCATGAGCGGCTACCAGGAGACCCTCACCGATCCGTCCTACCACCGACAGGTGGTCGTGATGACGGCTCCGCACATCGGCAACACAGGAGTAAACGACGAGGACCAGGAGTCGGAGCGGATCTGGGTGGCCGGATACGTCGTGCGTGATCCATCGCGCATCGCGTCCAGTTGGCGGGCCACCCGCGGCCTGGAGGAGCAGTTGGTCGGGCAGGGCATCGTCGGCATCAGCGGCATCGACACGCGGGCACTGACCCGGCACCTGCGCGAGCGAGGTGCCATGCGAGTGGGCATCTTCAGCGGCCCCGATGCCCAGGGCACCCCGGCCGATCTGCTCGCCCTCGTCCAAGCCAGCCCGCAGATGGCCGGTGCCGACCTCACGGCTGATGTCACCACATCCCAGTCCTACGTGGTCCCTGCTGTGGGTGAGCGCAGATTCGTGGTGGCGGCAGTCGACCTTGGCATCAAGTCGATGACGCCCGAGCAGATGGCCCGCCGCGGGATGGAGGTCCATGTCGTTCCGGCCACATCCACCGCGGACGAGATTCGCGCCCTGGCTCCCGACGGGGTGTTCTTCTCCAACGGTCCCGGGGACCCGGCAACCGCCGATGCGGCTGTGGAGCTGATGTCCGCCTTCCTCTCCGATGGCACCCCGGTGTTCGGGATCTGCTTCGGCAACCAGGTGCTCGGACGCGCACTCGGCCTCGGCACCTACAAGCTCCGTTACGGGCATCGTGGCATCAACCAGCCGGTGAAGGACCTCGCGTCCGGCCGCGTGGCCGTCACCGCGCACAACCACGGCTTCGCCGTGGATGCGCCACGCGGTGGTGAGTTCGACACACCGTTCGGGCGCGCCACGGTCAGCCACGTCTGCCTGAATGACGATGTCGTCGAGGGGCTGCGGTGCCTCGACCGTCCGGCCTTCAGCGTCCAGTACCACCCGGAGGCGGCGGCCGGCCCGCACGATGCCGACTACCTTTTCGACGAGTTCGCCACCCTGATGGACACCGCACGAGCAGGACGGAACGCCTGATGCCACGCCGCGAGGACATTAAGTCGGTCATGGTGATCGGGTCCGGCCCGATCGTCATCGGGCAGGCCTGTGAGTTCGACTACTCGGGTACCCAGGCCTGCCGGGTGCTCCGTGATGAGGGGCTGCGCGTCGTCCTCGTCAACTCCAACCCGGCGACGATCATGACGGATCCGGAGTTTTCCGACGCCACCTACGTGGAGCCCATCACTCCTGAGTTCGTCGAGCGCATCATCGCCAAGGAGCGGCCCGATGCCCTGCTCCCGACCCTCGGTGGACAGACGGCGCTGAACGCGGCGATGGCGCTGCATTACAACGGCGTACTCGAGAAGTACGGCGTCGAGCTGATCGGTGCCGATGTCAATGCCATCGAGCGTGGCGAGAATCGCGAGCTGTTCCGGCAGATCGTTGCCGATGTCGGGGCCGAGAGTGCCCGGTCGCATGTCTGTCATTCGATCGACGACTGCCTGTCGGCCGTCATCGACCTGGACTACCCCGTGGTCGTGCGACCGTCCTTCACGATGGGTGGCGCTGGGTCCGGCATCGCCTACGACGAGGCCGACCTCCTGCGCATCGCGGGAACAGGGCTGCAGGCGAGTCCCACCGATGAGGTTCTCCTGGAGGAGTCCATCATCGGCTGGAAGGAGTACGAGCTCGAGCTCATGCGCGACCGCAATGACAACGTCGTCGTGGTCTGCTCCATCGAGAACCTCGATCCGATGGGCGTGCACACGGGCGACTCGATCACCGTGGCGCCCGCTGTCACCTTGACCGATCGCGAGTACCAGCACATGCGTGATGTCGGGATCGACATCATCCGGGCCGTGGGTGTCGACACGGGCGGCTGCAACATCCAGTTCGCGATCGATCCCGATGACGGGCGACTGATCGTCATCGAGATGAACCCGCGCGTCTCGCGGTCGTCCGCTCTGGCCTCGAAGGCGACGGGATTCCCGATCGCGAAGATCGCGGCACGGCTGGCGATCGGCTACACGCTCGACGAGATTCCCAACGACATCACCCGGGAGACGCCAGCCTCCTTCGAGCCGACCCTCGACTACATCGTCGTCAAGGTTCCGCGATTCGCCTTCGAGAAGTTCCCGCAGGCCGACCCCGTGCTGACGACGACCATGAAGAGCGTCGGCGAGGCCATGGCGATCGGACGCAACTTCCCGGAGGCACTGCAGAAGGCACTGCGCTCGCTGGAGAAGTCCGAGGCGGTGTTCAGCTGGCCGGGGGAGCCGGGCGATATCGATGTCACCGGTCTCCTGGCAGCCATGCAGATTCCCCACGACGGGCGACTCTCACTCGTGCAGCGGGCGCTGTGGGCCGGAGCCGGTATCGATGCCGTGCACGAGGCCACGAATATCGACCCGTGGTTCCTTGACCAGATCTGCCAGATCAACGAGCTTGCCGACACGATCCGCCAGTCTGAGTCCCTGGGCCATCGCCTGCTCGTCCGAGCCAAGCGCTTCGGGTTCTCCGACATCCAGCTCGGCGCCCTGCGGGGATTCGCCGAGGCCGAGGTGCGCGAGTTGCGCCATGAACTCGGCGTTCGCCCCGTCTACAAGACCGTCGACACGTGCGCGGCGGAGTTCGCCGCTCTGACGCCGTACCACTACTCGTCGTACGACGAGGAGACCGAGGTGGTGCCCAGTGATCGCGACAAGGTGATCATCCTGGGCTCGGGTCCGAATCGCATCGGCCAGGGGATCGAGTTCGACTACTCCTGCGTTCATGCGGCGCTGACCCTGCGCGAGGCCGGCTACGAGACCATCATGGTCAACTGCAACCCGGAGACCGTCTCCACCGACTACGACACGTCCGATCGGCTCTACTTCGAGCCGCTGACGCTCGAGGATGTCCTCGAGGTCGTGCACGCGGAGTCGTCCGCTGGCCGTCTGGTCGGCGTGATCGTCCAACTGGGCGGGCAGACTCCCCTCGGACTTGCGCAGCGACTCAAGGACGCCGGCGTGCCGATCATCGGGACGAGTCCGGAGTCGATCCATCTGGCGGAGGAGCGGGGGGCGTTCGGACGCGTCCTGGCCGAGGCCGGACTCCTCGCGCCGAAGCACGGCACGGCCCGCACGTTCGATGAGGCGCAGAGCATCGCCGCCGATGTCGGATACCCGGTACTCGTTCGCCCGAGCTACGTCCTGGGCGGTCGCGGCATGGAGATCGTGTACGACGACGCGATGCTGGCCGACTATCTGACCCGATCCACCGACATCAACACTGACCACCCGGTCCTCGTCGACCGCTTCCTCGATGATGCTGTCGAGATCGACGTTGATGCCATCTACGACGGCACCGAGCTGTACCTCGCCGGCGTCATGGAGCACATCGAGGAGGCCGGCATCCACTCCGGCGACTCGGCGTGTGCGCTGCCGCCGATCACCCTCGGGGTCGAGGACATCGAGCGGATCCGCAGCGCGACCCTCGCGATTGCCCGAGGCGTGGGCGTGCTCGGACTGCTCAACGTGCAGTACGCAATGGCGGGCGATGTCCTATACGTGCTGGAGGCAAACCCGCGCGCGTCTCGCACGGTGCCGTTCGTATCGAAGGCGACCGCGGTTCCGGTGGCCAAGGCTGCTGCGCGCGTGATGGTGGGCCAGAGCATTCGCGATCTGCGAGCGGCCGGCATCCTGCCCGCGCACGGTGATGGCGGCACGATGCCGCAGGGGGCGGCGATCTCGGTCAAGGAGGCCGTGCTCCCCTTCGGTCGGTTCCACGGTGTCGACACCGTGCTGGGCCCGGAGATGCGCTCGACCGGCGAGGTCATGGGTATCGATGACTCCTTCGGGATCGCCTTCGCCAAGTCGCAGGAGGCGGCCTTCGCTGGTGGCCTGCCGACATCCGGAACCGCCTTCGTGTCGCTCGCCAGTCGCGACAAGCGCGGGGCGATCTTCCCGATCAAGCGACTGGCGGATCTCGGCTTCCGCATCCTGGCCACGTCCGGCACGGCGGCCGTGCTACGTCGCAACGGGGTTCCGGTGGAGGTACTGCGCAAGCAGCACGAGGGGCGTGGGCCGAATGGTGAGCCGACCACGGTCGACGCGATCATGGCCGGCGACATCCAACTCATCGTGAACACGCCATATGGAGTCGGGCCCAGGCTCGACGGATACGAGATCCGCACGGCCGCGGTGATCCGGGGGGTGCCCTGCATCACGACCGTGCAGGGGCTGGCGGCGGCTGTCCAGGGCATTGACTCGCTGCAGCATGATGAGCCCACGGTGCGCTCCCTCCAGGAGCACGCCGCGGCACTCGCCGTGCTGCGTGCCGAACAGGATCGGCAGCGCCCGATCGAGACGGGAAGGGGTTAGCAGTGGCGGTCCAGGTCAAGGGCGAGGTCCTCGACATCCGCCGGGTGGGGGCCTACCAGGTGCTGTCGCTGACGGCTCCGGGTATCTCCGACATCGCGCGGCCGGGGCATTTCGTGACCCTCGGGATCGGCGGCGAGGAGTCCAGCATGCTGCTGCGGCGCGCCTTCGCGATCTATCAGGTGCAGTCACGCGGTGTGTACGGCGGAACTCTCGACATCGTCATCGGCGTGCACGGCAAGGGCACCCGCTGGCTGGCCGACCGCCGCCGCCATGACGCCATCGACATCGTCGGGCCGCTGGGGCGTCCCTTCATCCTGCCGAAGGAGCGAGTCTCCTGCGTTCTCGTCGGAGGTGGATACGGCTCGGCTCCGCTGTTCATGCTGGCTGAGCAGCTGCGCGAGCGCGGCTGTCGCGTCGATGTGGTGGTGGGCGCGGCGACCGAGGAGAAGCTCTTCGGAGTGCTCGAGCTCAAGCGGGTTGCCTCAACGCTGACCATCACGACCGACGACGGTTCGCTCGGCGAGCGTGGGCGGGTCACCGATGTGCTTCCGGATCTGATGGACCGCGTCGATGCTGCGGTCGTGTACGCGTGTGGTCCGATGCCGATGCTCCAGCGAGTGGCGGAGGTTGCCGAGGAGCGTCAGGTGTACAGCCAGTGCGCGGTCGAGGAGGCCATGGCGTGCGGGATCGGCGTCTGCATGACCTGCGTGCTGCCCGTGGTCGGGGAGGACGGTGTCACCCGGATGCTGCGTTCGTGCGTGGAGGGCCCGGTGTTCCGGGGCGATCGCGTGCGTTGGTCCGATGTGGGCACGATCCCGGCCGACACCCTTGGCGCTCCGGTCGAAGGGGGTCGCTGATGTCGCGCGCCGTCATATCGCAGGGACCTCTGCGGGGCGATGAGCCCGATATCGAGATCGACATGAGCACCGACCTGGCGGGCATCGAGATGCCCAGCCCGGTGATGACGGCATCGGGCTGCGCTGCCGCGGGTCGTGAGCTCGACCAGTTCTTCGACATCACCTCCATCGGTGCCATCGTCACGAAGAGCGTCATGCTGCAGCCGCGTTCTGGGCGTGCGACGCCACGCATGGCGGAGACCCCGAGCGGCATGCTGAACTCGATCGGACTGCAGGGCCCGGGGATCGATCACTTCATCGAGCACGACCTTGCGTGGTTGAGCGAGCGAGGGGCGCGCACGATCGTCTCGATTGCCGGTGGATCGGTCGACGAGTACGCGAAGCTCGCCACGCGCCTGCGGATCGCCCGCGGTGTCTCGGCGATCGAGGTCAACATCTCGTGCCCGAACGTCGAGGATCGCGGGCAGGTCTTCGCATGTGACCCGACGTCGGCAGCCAACGTCATTCAG
>CAIVQM010000370.1 GCA_903908025.1 uncultured bacterium | reverse complement strand
TGCCGCTGGTGCAGCCGACGCGGCCAGCAAGAAGGCGGGCGAGATCGCGGCCGCAACGGGCCAGACCGCCCATGAGGTCGCCGGTGTCGTTTCGGAGGCCGCCGATGCCGCCGCCACGGATGCCGCAGCGAGCGCCGAGCCGGCCGCCATCGAGGAAGCCGCCCCGGCAAAGAAGCCCGCGGCCCGCAAGCGCACGAAGCCTGCCCCCGCCCCGGAGGCCTGATTCGTCTGCGCTCTGGGCGAACAGCGGAAGTTCGCACCCATGCACCTCGTTCATGCGTATGGCATCGTTGAGGTGGAGGTGAGTCATGCGAACGCCAGCTGAACTGTTCACGCTGCACCGTGAGGTGCATTTCGACGAGCGCCCGATCCTGCTCTACGCGTTCTCGGGCTTCGTCGATGCCGGCTCCGGCGTCCGCCTTGCCGCAGAGCACATCCTCGCGAGTTGTGACCACCAGCTGATCGCATCCTTCGATGTTGACGAACTCCTTGACTACCGGGCCCGCCGCCCGCGCATGACCTATGTGGTCGACCACTTCGCCTCCGTCGAGGTGCAGCAGATCGTCCTCCATGAGGTCACCGACGAGACCGGCCAGCGCTTCCTCCTCCTCACCGGCCCCGAGCCCGACTACCAATGGATGCGGTTCATGGCCGCCGTCGATCTGCTCGTCGAGATGTTCGACGTACGGCTGGCTGTCGGCCTGTCGGCGATCCCGTGGCCGATCCCGCATACCCGCCCCCTGGGCATCACCGTGCACGGCAGCGAGCCCGACCTCGTCGCGGGCCACGTCTCCGTCATCGGCGAGATCGAGGTGCCCGGGCACGTCGGCGCCATGCTCGAGCTGCATCTGGGCCAGCAGGGCACCCCCTCCATGGGCGTCACCGCTCAGGTGCCGCATTACCTCGTGCAGTTCGACTTCCCGCGGGCCGCCTCAACGCTGCTTGGCGGGGTCGCTCGCGCCACCGGCCTCGCGCTTCCGGTCTCCGATCTGGAGCCGGCTGCTGAGCGTGCGGATGCCGAGGTTGCCTCGCAACTGGAGGGCAATGAGGAGTTCGCGACTGTCGTTGCGGCCCTTGAGGTGCAGTACGACCAGATGTCCGCCATGACTGCCAGCGCGGGCGGTGGCATCGGCGATATGGCCGAGGGAGACATGCTCACGGGCGACGAGATCGCGGCCCAGGTCGAGCAGTTCCTCTCGAGCCTGCAGGATCCGGACGACCCGGAGAAGCAGACCGACTCCTGAGGGATTCCCTCATAGCCGCCGATGGTTAATGTCCGAATCGGGCGGTATGGCCTTTCGAGAGGTTTCTCCCCGAGACGTGAGGATTCGGGGATGTGACCGTGATGGCTGCGTGAAACCCGAACGGTTACCTGTGTCTTGCCGCACTAGGGCGGCCAGACACTAGGAGCCACAATGTTCTTCAACTCGATGGAATGCGATTCCCGCAAGAAGCTGGCCGTCCGCAGCGGCGCCGCACTCGGCGCCCTCGGGATTGCCCTCGTCAGCGCTGCTGCGCTGGCCCCCGCCGCCTCCGCTTCCACCCACGCCGTCAGCGTGCAGGCCCGCGACGGCATCAACGGCCAGGACGGCCACGATGGCAAGGACGGCAACCACGGCAAGGACGGCAACCACGGCAAGGACGGCAAGGACGGCAAGGACGGCCAGAACGGCCACGATGGCAACAACGGCCGCGATGGAGAGAACGGCCAGAACGGCAATGACGGGATCGACGGCCAGCCGGGCGAGAACGGCACGAATGGCGAGGACGGCGTTGACGGCACGGACGGCGTTGACGGCGCCGTTGGACCGGTCGGCCAGGCAGGTCCGGACTGGAACGACCCGAACTGGGATGCCCTGTGCACGAGCAACATCGCCCTGCGTGAGGGCGAGGACGGCAAGGATGGCGAGAACGGCCACGACGGCCAGGACGGCAACGACGGCAAGGACGGCGCG
>CAIVQM010000369.1 GCA_903908025.1 uncultured bacterium | reverse complement strand
TGCACCGCGATGGTCGGCGAGACCAACCGCGCGCCCTTCGACCTCCCCGAGGCCGAGGGTGAACTCGTGGGCGGCTTCCACACCGAGTACTCGTCGCTGAAGTTCGCGCTCTTCTTCCTGGCCGAGTACATCAATATGGTCACCGTCTCGGCGATGGCGACCACCCTGTTCCTCGGCGGCTGGATGGCCCCATGGCCGCTGTCCCTGTGGGAGGGCGCAAACCAGGGCTGGTGGCCGATCCTGTGGTGGCTCATCAAGGTTCAGATCTTCATCTTCGTGTTCATCTGGCTGCGGGCCACGCTGCCGCGGATGCGCTACGACCAGTTCATGAAGTTCGGCTGGAAGGTGCTCATCCCCGTCTCGATTGCCTGGATCATGATCGTCGCGGTGGCAAGGGTGCTTCGCAACGAGGTGTCCGTCACGACCACAGACATCCTCATCGGCGGCGCGGTCGTCATCGTCGTCCTGCTCGTGGGCTCCTGGCTCGTGCAAATGCGTCAGGACCGCAGGGCCGATGCGGAGGAACTGGCCGAAGCCGAGGCGCAGGCTGCCGAGTTCGACCCGATGGCCGGTGGTTTCCCCGTGCCGCCTCTGCCGGGGCAGCAGTTCATGTACACCTCGCGCCGCTCGCTGGCGCAGGGCACCACGATCGTCCAGGAGCCGGCCCCGGCCAGCCTCGACGCATCGTCCGAAGACACGAGCGCGGAGGACAACCATGGCTGAGGCTCCCCAGGTCATCCGGGGGTTCGGGGTCACCTTCCTGACGATCTTCAAGAAGGTCGTCACGGAGCAGTACCCGGAGCAGAAGGCTCCGACGAAGCCGCGCTTCCACGGGCGTCACCAGCTCAACCGCTGGGCCGACGGCCTCGAGAAGTGCGTCGGGTGCGAGCTCTGCGCGTGGGCCTGCCCGGCAGATGCAATCTTCGTCGAGGGCGCCGACAACAGCGAGCAGGAGCGGTTCTCGCCCGGCGAGCGCTACGGCCGCGTCTACCAGATCAACTACCTGCGCTGCATCTTCTGCGGCCTGTGCATCGAGGCCTGCCCGACCCGGGCGCTCACGATGACCAATGAGTATGAGCTGGCCAGCGACAGCCGCACGAAGCTGATCTACGAGAAGAAGGACCTCCTTGCCCCGCTGATGCCGGGGATGGTCGCTCCGCCGCACGAGATGGTGCCCGGCACCACCGAGCGCGACTACTACGCCAACACCGTCAAGGGTGCCTCGCCTGAGCAGGTCGCCCAGGCTGCTGCCGAGGAGGTGGCCTCATGACCGAAGCCGCGACCGACGTCAACACCGGAGAGCTCGTTGTCTTCTGGGTGTGCGCCATCTTCGCTGTGGTCGGTGCACTCGGCATGGTGCTGTCGCGCAAGGCCGTGCACAGTGCGCTGTGGATCGCCCTGACGATGATCAACCTGGCGATCCTCTACATCGCCAACTCCGCGCCGTTCCTCGGGATGGTGCAGATCATCGTGTACACGGGCGCCGTCATGATGCTGTTCCTCTTCGTGATCATGGTCGTCGGCGTCGATGCATCCGATTCCCTGATCGAGACGATCAAGGGTCAGCGGTTCGCCGCCATCCTGCTGGGCCTCGGCCTGGCGATCCTGCTCATCTGGGGTGTCGGCAACGGCCTGGTCGAGTCGGGCAGTGTCGGACTCGAGGCGGCCAACGAGCTCGACGGCGGGAACGTGCAGGGCATCGCCAACCTGATCTTCACGCGCTACCTGCTGGCCTTCGAGCTGACGTCGGCGCTCCTCATCACCGCGGCGATGGGCGCGATGGTCCTCGCCCACCGCGACCGCTGGCAGGACAACCCGAACCAGCGCGAGCTTTCCATCGCTCGATTCAAGGACGGTGGCCACCCGGGCAACCTGCCGAACCCGGGCGTCTACGCGCGTCACAATGCCGTCGACACCCCGGCCCTGCTGCCCGATGGCGGGACCAGCGACCTGAGCGTTCCCCGTGCCGTCCAGGCGCGGGGTGACGAGCGACCCCTCGACCGGGTCGACATCGCCCAGGTGCACGAGATCACGGAGGGGAAGAGCGAATGAACCCGTCCAACTACGTCGTCCTGTCGGCGGTGCTCTTCAGCATCGGCGCAGTCGGCGTGCTCGTGCGACGCAACGCGATCGTCGTTTTCATGTCGGTCGAGCTGATGCTCAATGCGGCGAACCTCGCATTCGTGGCGTTTGCCCGCATGAACGGCAACCTCGACGGACAGGTCGTGGCCTTCTTCGTGATGGTGGTCGCCGCCGCCGAGGTAGTCGTTGGCCTGGCCATCATCGTGACGATCTTCCGGACCCGACGGTCCGCGTCGATCGATGAACCCAACCTGCTCAAGTTCTGAACGCCACCACGGACTCTCAAGAACCGACGAAGGATAGGACCGAATCGTGACAGAGCTCATGCCCGCCGAGGGAGTGTTCTCCCTCATCTGGCTGCTCATCGCCCTGCCGTTGGCAGGTGCGGTCATCCTGCTGTTCGGTGGCCGTCGCACGAACGCATGGGGGCCGTACCTCGGAATCCTGACGGTCGGTGCCTCGGCCGTCATCGGCATCCTGATGCTCCTCGGGATGATGCAGAACGATCCCGAGCAGCGCACGATCGGTCAGACGCTCTTCACGTGGGTCTTCGTCGGCGACTTCTCGGCCGACATGGCCTTCCAGCTCGACCAGCTGTCGATCGTCTTCGTCCTGCTCATCACTGTCGTCGGCACCCTGATCCACATCTACTCGCTGGGTTACATGGCCCACGATCCGGACAAGCGCAAGTTCTTCGGCTACCTCAATCTCTTCGTCGCAGCGATGCTGCTCCTCGTCCTGGCCAACAACTACCTGCTGCTCTACGTGGGCTGGGAGGGCGTCGGTCTCGCCAGTTACCTGCTGATCAGCTTCTGGCAGATCAAGCCGAGTGCTGCCGCCGCCGGTAAGAAGGCCTTCATCATCAACCGTGTCGGCGACGTCGGGCTGAGCCTCGCGATCATGCTGATGTTCGTCACCTTCGGCTCGGTTGGCTTCCAGGACGTCTTCGGGGTCGCCGGCCAGGCGAGCGAAGGCACATTGACGGCCATCGGCCTGCTCCTGCTGCTGGCAGCTTGTGGCAAGTCGGCGCAGTTCCCCCTCCAGGCGTGGCTGCTCGACGCGATGGAGGGCCCGACTCCCGTGTCGGCCCTCATCCACGCCGCGACCATGGTCACGGCCGGCGTGTACCTGATCGTGCGCAGCAACGTCATCTTCACGGCGGCCGAATGGGCAGCCATCGCAGTGATCGTGGTGGGCATGATCACGATCTGGATGGGCGCGATCATCGGCTCGGCGAAGGACGACATCAAGAAGTCCCTGGCCGGCTCGACGATGAGCCAGATCGGCTACATGATCATGGCTGCCGGACTAGGCCCGATCGGCTACGTCTTCGCGATCTTCCACCTGCTGATGCACGGCGTGTTCAAGGCCGGCCTGTTCCTCGGTGCCGGTTCCGTCATGCACGGGATGAACGACAACGTCAACATGCGCCGCTACGGAGCGCTGCGGCCGCTCATGCTGATCACGTCCACCACCTTCATCATCTGCTACCTCGCGATCATCGGCATCCCGCCGTTCGACGGCTTCTTCTCGAAGGACGACATCATCCACGCGTCCTTCGAGCGCAGCCCGATCATCGGCGTGCTCGCGATGCTCGCGGCCGGACTGACCGGCTTCTACATGACCCGCATGGTCGCGATGACCTTCTTCGGCAAGGCCCGCTGGGAGGACGATGTCCACCCGCACGAGTCGCCGAAGGTCATGACGATCCCGCTGATCATCCTCGCTATCGGCGCGACCTTCGGAGGTCTGTCGCTCGTCTACTGGGGCAACATCGAGTCCTGGCTCGAGCCGGTCACGGGAATCGAGACGATGGAACTCGCCCTGCCAGCCTGGGTGTTCGAGTTGACGACCCTCGTGCTGGTGATCATCGGCGCGGTCATCGGCTGGATGACCTACGCTCGCCGCGAGGTGCCGATCGAGGCACCGCGCGGGTCATGGCTCACACGTGCGGCGCGCAAGGACCTGTACGGCGATGCCGTCAATGACGTCCTGGTGGTGCAGCCCACGTTCTACGCATCCCGCTGGCTGGTCTGGTTCGACAACAAGGGCGTCGACGGTTTCGTCAACGGCAGCGCGGCCTTCATCGGCGGACTGTCCGGCCGCCTTCGCCACTACCAGACCGGCTTCATCCGCTCCTATGCGTTGTCGATGGTGGGTGGCGCCGTCTTGGTCGTCCTCGCCCTGGTTCTGGTGAGGGCGTCGTGACTACCTTTCCCTGGCTGACCACCTTGATGGTGGTGCCGCTCGTCGGCAGCATCGTGGTGGCTCTGCTCCCGAAGGCCCGCACGCTGCTGGCCAAGCAGATCGCCCTCGTCGTGTCCGTCGCGACACTGGTGCTCACGGTGCTGATGGCCCTGCAGTTCGTGGGTGACTCCGTTGAGCCGTTCCAGTTCGTCGAGTCGCACCCGTGGATTCCCGCCTTCGGTATCTCCTACTCCGTGGGTGTCGACGGCATCGGACTCGTGCTGGTCGCGCTGGCAGCGACGCTCGTGCCGATCGTCGTGCTCGCCGGCTGGAACGACGTCGACGACAGCCGTGGATCCGTCAAGGGCTACTTCGCGCTCATCCTGGTCCTCGAGACCCTGATGATCGGCGTATTCGCCGCGACGGATGTCTTCCTGTTCTACGTCTTCTTCGAGGTCATGCTGGTCCCGGTGTACTTCATGATCGGGCGATACGGCGGCGCGCAGCGCTCCTACGCGGCGGTCAAGTTCCTGCTCTACAGCCTCGTGGGCGGCCTGTTCATGCTGGCGTCGCTCATCGGGCTCTACGTCGTCTCCGCGCAGATGACCGGCACCGGCACCTTCGACTTCCTGACCCTCGCCGGGCTCAACATCGACGAGGGTGTTCAGAAGATGCTCTTCCTGGGCTTCTTCTTCGCCTTCGCGGTGAAGGCCCCCCTGTGGCCCTTCCACACCTGGCTGCCCGATGCGGCTGCCGAGTCGAAGGCCGGAACCTCGGTGCTGCTGCTGGGCGTGCTCGACAAGGTCGGCACCTTCGGGATGATCCGCTACTGCCTGCCGATCTTCCCGGCAGCATCGAACTTCTATGCACCAGTCGTGATCGGCATGGCGCTGATCGGGATCTTCTACGGAGCATTCGTCGCCCTCAGCCAGAACGACATGAAGCGGCTGTTCGCCTACTCATCGATGTCGCACTTCGGCTTCATCACGCTGGGCATCTTCGTCTTCACGTCGGTGGGCCAGAGCGGCTCGGTCGTCTACATGGTCGCGCACGGTCTCTCGACTGCTGCGCTGTTCCTCACAGCCGGCTTCCTGATGTCGCGCTACCACGGGTCGAGCCAGATCTCCGATTACGCAGGCGTCAACAAGACCGCTCCGGTCCTGGCCGGCTTCTTCATGATCGCTGCCCTGTCGTCTCTCGCCCTGCCCGGCATGGTGTCGTTCATCGGCGAGTTCCTCGTGCTGCTGGGTGCCTTCGAGCGCTACATGTGGGTCGGTGCACTGGCCACCCTCGGCATCGTCATCACGGCGGCCTACGTGCTGCGGCTGTACCAGCGCACCATGACCGGACCGCTCAAGCCGGAGCTCGAGGGAATGCCCGACCTGCGGGGCCGCGAGATCACCGCGTTGGTGCCGATCGCTGTCCTGACGATCGTGCTCGGCCTGTTCCCGGCTCCGCTGCTCAACGTGATCAACCCGGCGGTGGATCGAGTCATGACGAGCATCGGCGCGACGGATCCCGCACCGACGGTGACGGGTGCCGCACTCGAGCAACCCGGCCTGCCTGCGGAAGGAACTGAGCAGTGAGCGCCCTGGCAACCGCGGTCGTCTCTGAGACGGAGACGCTGTTCACCGCACCCGGCATCAACTACTACGCGATCGCGCCGATCCTGATCATCTTCGGTGCGGCTGTCGTGTCGGTGCTCGTCGAGGCGTTCGTTCCTCGCCGTGCCCGTCGACCCGTGCAGTTGGTAATCGTCATCGGCTCGGTCCTGGCTGCCCTGGCCGTCGTCATCGACCTGCGCGGTACCCGCCTCATCACGGGGGAGGGTGCGCTCGCGATCGACGGGCCCACTCTCATCATGCAGGGCACTCTGCTGATCATCGCCCTGCTTGCCGCCTTCCTCATGGCTGAGCGTTCCATCGACCCGTTGGGCGATGCGTTCGCGCCGCGTGCGTCGGCACTGCCCGGATCAGAGGACGAGCAGGAGTTCACCAAGCGGGGCTACCTGCAGACGGAGATCTGGCCCTTCTTCCTGCTGGCCCTCACCGGCATGCTCGCCTTCCCGGCTGCCAACGACCTGCTGATGATGTTCGTCGCCCTTGAGGTCATGTCGCTGCCGCTCTACCTGCTGGCTGGCATGGCGCGACGTCGCCGACTGCTCTCGCAGGAAGCAGCCCTGAAGTACTTCGTGCTCGGAGCGTTCTCGTCCGCGTTCTTCCTCTACGGCGTGGCCATGCTCTACGGGTTCAGCGGCTCGGTCTCACTCGTCGCGATCGCCGACACCCTCACGGCCAAGCCCAGCGAGGCTACCCTCGTGGCCGTCGGCATGGCGATGCTGCTGGTCGGCCTGCTGTTCAAGGTCGCCGCCGTCCCGTTCCATCAGTGGACTCCTGACGTCTACCAGGGTGCGCCGACCCCGATCACCGGCTTCATGGCGGCCACCGTCAAGATCGCTGCCTTCGGTGCGCTGCTGCGCGTTCTGTACGTCGGCCTTGGCGGGATGCGCTGGGACTGGGAGCCGATCCTGTGGATCATCGCAGCCCTGACGATGCTCGTCGGATCGATCATCGCGATCACCCAGACCGACATCAAGCGGATGCTGGCCTACTCGTCCATCGCGCAGGCGGGCTTCATCCTCATCGGTGTCCTGGCCGTCTCACCGGCCGGTCTAGCGAGCGCGCTGTTCTACCTGATCGCCTATGCGTTCACGACCATCGGTGCATTCGCCGTCATCTCGATGGTGCGCGACGCATCGGGTGAGGCCACGCACCTGTCGAAGTGGGCCGGGCTGAGCAAGAAGTCCCCACTCGTGGCGGCGATCTTCTCGCTGTTCATGCTGGCCCTCGCGGGCATCCCACTGACGAGCGGTTTCGTAGGCAAGTTCGGCGTCTTCACGGCGGCCATCGCCAGCGGTGCCACGTGGCTGGTCATCATCGGTGTCGTTGCCAGCGTCATCGCGGCGTTCTTCTACGTCCGCGTCATCGTCATCATGTACTTCTCCGACCCGACCCCGGACACCGCGTCAGTCGTGGTGCCGTCCGCCTTCACCACTATCGCCCTCGCTGCTGCTGCGACGGTGACCATCGTGCTCGGGATCTTCCCCCAGCCGGTGATCGAACTGGTGAATCAGGCGGGCGTGTTCATCAGGTAGTACGTTGCCGAGATGACCGACGCGCTGCTGGGACTCCCGCTGCCCGACGCCGAGCTGGAGACCAGCCTCGCGTCCGGGATGGCGCGTGTCGAGGACGGGCTACGCGAAGCGGTTGCCAGCGACGATCCGTTCATCGCCGTTGCGTCGCGCTACCTCGTCGAGGCCGGTGGAAAACGGTTCCGGCCGCTGCTCGTGCTGCTTGCTGCGCAGTTCGGTGACCCCGATGCTTGGGGAGTCGTGCCAGCGGGTGTGGTGGTCGAGCTGACACACCTCGCCACGCTGTATCACGACGACGTGATGGACGAGGCCGAGCTGCGCCGCGGCGAGCCGTCGGCCAACGCGCGGTGGGACAACACCATCGCGATCCTGACCGGTGACTTCCTGTTCGCGCGCTCGTCGCGCATCCTGGCCGATCTCGGACCGGAGGCGGTCCGCATCCAAGCGCTGACCTTCGAGCGTCTCTGCACCGGGCAGATTCGCGAGACCGTCGGCCCACGCGATGGCCAAGACCCAGTCGAGCACCACCTGCAGGTCGTTGCGGACAAGACCGGATCGCTCATCGCCGCGTCGGGCTGGTACGGCGCCCTGATGGCGGGCGCCCCGGCAGAGCAGGTCGCGATCCTGACGCAGTTCGGTGAGCGCATCGGGGTCGCGTTCCAACTTGCAGACGACCTCGTCGACATCACCTCCGAGTCAATGCAGTCGGGCAAGACCCCCGGCACCGATCTCCGCGAGGGCATCCCCACCCTCGCTGGCCTGATCGCCCTGACCAGCACCGATCCGGCGGATGATCGGCTCAAGGAGCTGCTGAGCCGACCGATCCCGGACGATGCGGAGCATGCTGAGGCGCTAGCGCTGCTGCGAGCCCATCCCGGGATAGTCGAGGCTCGCAAGCAGGCCCACGGCTGGTCGGACTCCGCCCGCGACCTGCTCGTCGATCTCCCCGTCGGACCGGCCAGGGATGTGCTGGCGCTGCTGTGCGACTACGTCGTGTCGAGAACCGGCTGAAGCAGCTGGGTGATCGCATCGGCCGGCACGGGCGGGCTGAGATAGAAGCCTTGGATGTAGTCGCACCCGGTGAAGCGCAAGAAGTCCAATTGGGCCTCGGTCTCGACGCCCTCGGCGATCGTCTCGATGCGGAGCGCCTTGGCCAGCTGGATGATGGCCCGGGCGATGGCCTCATCGTCTGGATCACGCCCCAGGTTCTCGACGAACGATCGATCGATCTTGAGTCTGTCGATGCGGAAGCGCCGCAGATAGGCCATCGACGAGTATCCGGTTCCGAAGTCGTCAATGGAGAACCTGATGCCCAGTTCGCGGAGCCGTTCCAGCACGGATGTGACGATTTCCGGGCTCGCCATGGCCATCGTCTCGGTGATCTCCAGTTCCAGCCGCTCGGGCGGGAAGCCTGTCTCCTCAAGAATCCGGCGGATTCTGACGGACAGGTCGGTCTGAACGAACTGAACGGCGGACAGGTTGACCGCGACGGTGAGCCCGTCAGGCCGTAGCGGCTGCCAGGAGCTCCCGTCCGTCACGGCTGTCCGTAGAACGGCCTCCCCGATGGGCAGGATCAGTCCGCTGTCCTCGGCGATCCCGATGAACGCCGACGGCGGCAGCAGGCCCAGAGACGGATGCTGCCAGCGGACGAGGGCCTCGACGCCGACCATCGACTTGTCGAGGATTGACCACTGGGGCTGGTAGTGCACCACGAACTCGTTGTTGTCCACGGCCCGTCGCAGGGCCGACAGGAGTTCGAGTCGCTCGGCGGAGTCCAGCAGCATCTCGCCGCTGAAGAAGCGGTGCCGGTTTCGGCCCTCCTGCTTGGCGCGGTACATCGCTGCGTCAGCATGTGCCGAGAGCTCATCGAAGGTCGTGCCGTCGGTGGGACTCATGGCGATCCCTGCCGATGCGGTCAGCGCCAGGTCGTACTGCTCGATCCGGAATGGGTGCTCGATCGCATCCAGCAGTGACCGCACGAGATGAGCCGCCTCGTCCAGGCTACGGTGCGCCGCGTAGGCGGCGAACTCGTCGCCGCCGAGTCGGGCGACCTCGATACCGGGCCCGGCAACGTCCGAGAGGCGCAGCGCGGTCTCCTTGATTATCAGGTCCCCGACCCGGTGTCCCACCGTGTCGTTGATCGTCTTGAAGTCATCGAGATCAAGGAAGACAAGCGCCTGGGTCAGTCCTCGCGCCTCGGGATCCGCGAGCGAGATCCGCACCCGCTCGCCGAGCATCGTCCGGTTGGGCAGGCCGGTGAGGTGGTCGTACAGCGCAAGGTAGCGGATTCGTTCCTCGTTCTCCTTCGACGTCGTGATGTCGCGGCTGACCTCTATCAGTCCGAGGGAGTCACCGCTCTCGCTGTAGTACGGCGTCTGGACCGTGTCGTAGAACTCCCTGCTGCCGTCAGGGTTAGAGAGGGCCTCCTCGTACCGCTCGACGCTTCCGGTGTTGACGTGCGCACGTGAGCTGTCCCGGGTCCCGGCCCAGACGACATCGACCGGCGTCCGCCCCACGACCTCTTCCTGATTGAGGTGGAAGCGCGCACGGAAGGCCCGGTTTGCGCCGAGGAGTCGGCCCTGCTGGTCGGTGAACGAGATGAGGTCCGGGATCGAGTCGATGAGCGACTTGAGCAGCGAGGTCTCGTGCGCGAGCCTGCGGTGGGGATCCTGGACTCCGGCCGCGAAGATCGCCCGGTAGACCATCAGATATGCCGCCACTTTCAGCAGGTGCCCCAGCAAGTTGAAGGTGTCGGAGGCCGTGACGTAGAGGGTGAAGTAGAGCTCGGCGAGGGTGAGGGTCCAGGCGGCCGTCGCAAGCCAGGCAAGGTCACGACTCCGCTCGCGCACAGCCCGCACGAGCAGGAGTACGGCGGCCAAGGCGTAGGTCGCGGAGAGTGAGTACTCCAGGACGCGCTTGATTGTCGTGAGTCCCTCGCCGGGAATGAAGAACACGGGGAAGGCCTCGGGGTGGTAGAGCCCCGCCCACCAGACGCCGGCGCAGGCAGCGGTGATCAACGCCAGTCCGGGAAGCCAGACCCTCGGCGACCAGTGTCGGCTCGGCACCAGGGCGACCAAGAGCAGTCCAACGGCGGCGATCGCGCGTCCGACGAGCCAGAAGGTGATGGCCTTCTGCGTAGAGGCCTCGGTGACCAGAGCGGGCATCCCCGGGAAGGAGAGGGTGTGCACCAGGTCGACGAGCAGGACGGCAAAGGAGATGAACCCAATGAGGACGATCTGGCTGTTGATTTCCAGGTCGCGCAGATTCCAGGCCAAGGCGACGATCATGAGGGAGATGGCCATCGAGAGGAACTCGAGGACGAGGTGCAACATGGCGTACTGGCTCGGGTCGGAGAAGAAGACCACCCGCGGTAGCACGGCACCTATCGCGAACAGCACGGTCAAGGCGATGGCCCAGCCCGCTTGGGTCCGGAACTCGCCGAAGGCCGTGGATTGCGAGGCGAAGGGGGACGTCATCCTTACCCCTCCCGATTTGTCCCTTTGATGATGCTCGCGGACTCACGCAGGAGTCAAGGCAGGCGCGCTTCGCCCCGATCGACCCGGACCGTCCCGAGCCCGTGAAGTTCTCTAGACAACTGATACCGTCCGGCCATGTCGTCTCCCGCCGTCCATGTACCGGTTCGGCCCTTGCACGACCGTCCAACCCTCGTGGCCTTCTCCTCCATGGCTGCGTGGTCCTGGTTCGTCTATGGCTTCGGCGCCAGCCTGGCCCTGCTGCGTGATGACCAGGGCACGTCGGCCTGGCTGGGCGGACTGCATGGCACCGCTCTGGCGGCGGGCGGGATCGTGGGGGCCCTGCTCACTCCGCGCCTAAACCACCGGTTCGGTCGCGGACCGGTGATGCGGGGGTCAGCGATCGGCTGCGCCCTGTCCATCATCTGGTATCTGATCCCCGGCATGCCGGTCGGCGGCACGCTCACCGCCATCTTCGTTACCTGCTTCTTCGGCAACATCGTCGTCGTCTGCGTGAACTCGTTCATCGCCACGCATCAGGGCCCCGCGAGTCCAGCGGCCTTCACCGAGAGCACCGGCCTTGCCGCACTCATGGGACTGCTGGCCCCGCTTGGCGTCGGACTCGCAGCGGCTACCGTCCTCGGCTGGCGGGCGGGGCTGATGGTTGCCGTCCTTGTCTTCGTCGGCGCCGAGTTCTGGCGGGGTCGACAGCTCGCGGTCTACGGGGCACCGGGGCAGGTCCTCACGCGCAAGGAGGGCGGCGCGCTGCCCGGACTCACCTGGTGGGCGCTCGTGGCCGGTATGACCTACATCGGGGCGGAGTTCTGCCTCAGCCTGTGGGGGGTGGACTTCCTGCGGGAGCGTGCGGGTCTGGGCCCGGCCGCGGCTGCCGCTGGACTGAGCACGATCCTCGGCGGATTGTTCGTCGGGCGGGTGCTCGGTGTCCGCCTCGCCGAGCGGGTGTCCAGCGAGCGGCTGCTGCGAATCTCGCTTGTCGCGGGGTTCATCGCCTTCGGCATCGCGTGGCTGGCCACGAATGTGGTGGTGATTCTCATCGCGCTGTTCCTCACCGGTGTCGGCCTGTCGCTGACCTGGCCGCTGAGCATGTCGCGGATCATCCGAGCCGCGGGCGGCAGCGCTGACCGGGCGGCAGCGCTCGCGCTGGCGTTCACCACGACGGCGATCGGCGTCGCGCCCTTCATCCTCGGCTGGCTGGCCGGCAGCATGGCCGTCCACGAGGCGTTCCTGATCGTGCCGGTCCTGCTCGTCATTACCTTCGTGCTGGTGATCGTGCGCCCCGTCCCCGAGGCCTAGTCGACCGCGAGTCAGTCGGGTTCGATGACCTCTAGATCGTCTGCCGCATTGCGGTTGCGAGCGTTGCGCAGGCCATCGACGGACATGACGACGAGTGACGCCCAGACGAGGAAGAAGCCGAGCCAGCGCACCGGTGACATCACTTCGTCGAAGTAGAAGACGCCGAGAAGGAACTGGAACACGGGTGTCAGGTACTGCATGATGCCTAGCGTCGACAGCGGGATGCGCGTAGCGGCGCCACCGAAGGCGAGGAGCGGAATCGCCGTGACCGGACCGAGCAGGACAAGGAGCAGCACCTCATGTGTGTTGCCGCTCGTCATGGCCGATGTCCCCGCTCGTGCAGACATGATCATGATGATCAGGGCGATGGGTGCGAGTGCCGCCGTTTCAATCGTGAGACTCTCAACGGACCCGACGCCCACCTGCTTCTTCAGCAGACCGTAGACACCGAATGAGAAGCCCAGGATGAGGCTGACCCACGGGAGTCGTCCGTAGCTCACGGTGAGCACGCCAACCGCCACAACCGCGATGGCCACTGCAATCCATTGCCCGCGTCGAAGCTTCTCGCGCAGCACGATTACGCCGAGGCCCACGGAGACGAGCGGATTTATGAAGTAGCCGAGGGAGGCCTCGACCACCTGGTCGGACAGCACGGCCCACACGTATACGCCCCAGTTGAGGGCGAGGAAGGCGGCGGCCGTAGCCAGCATGACGACGTTCCGCGCTGATCGCGCGGCCGCGATGGTCTTCGCCCACGTCCGCGTGACCAGGATGATGATGATCAGGAGAACGAGGGACCAGATGACGCGGTTCGCGACGACCTCGACCGGTGAGATCCCGGCGAGCAGGTGGAAGTAGAGCGGGAACAGGCCCCACAGTCCGTAGGCGACGAATCCGAGGAGGACGCCGATCCCGGCCTGGGAGGTGGGGAGGCGAAGGCGCGTCAGGACACGTTCCAGGTGTCGCTGCCGTTGAGCAGTGACTGGAGGTCGCCCGGACCCTTCCTCTCGATCACGTCGCTGATCTGCTCGCGCACGAGCCGGTCGTACGACGGGCGGTTGATGTCGCGGAAGACGCCGATGGGGGTGTTCTCCAGAGTTCGCGGGTTCGATAGGCGCGACAGCGCGAATGCGAGTCCGGGGTCCTTGGCGTGCGCATCGTGGCTGATGATCGCGGCCTCGCCGACATCCTCGACGTTGACAACCTTGATGTGGCCGTCCTCCGTGCGCGTGACGCCCTTGGAGTTGTCCGCGCCGAACCGGATTGGCTCGCCGTGGACCAGGCGCATCGTCACATCGTCGCGCGTCTCGTTGTCCTTGAGCGGGTCGAATGCGCCATCGTTGAAGATGTTGCAGTTCTGGTAGATCTCGACGAGCGCCGTTCCCTCGTGGGCGGCGGCCTGACGGAGCACCTCGGTCATGTGCTTGCGGTCCGAGTCGAGGGTGCGTGCCACAAAGGTCGCCTCGGCGCCGAGGGCAAGCGAAACAGGATTGAACGAGTAGTCGAGCGACCCCTCGGGCGTGGACTTGGTGACCTTGCCCTGCTCGGACGTGGGGGAGTACTGCCCCTTGGTCAGCCCGTAGATGCGGTTGTTGAACATCAGGATCTTCAGGTTCACGTTGCGGCGCAGTGCATGGATCAGGTGGTTGCCGCCGATGGACAGCGAGTCACCGTCTCCGGTGATCACCCAGATCGACAGGTCCGGTCGGCTTACGGCGAGGCCGGTCGCAATGGCCGGCGCGCGTCCGTGGATCGAGTGCATGCCGAAGGTGTTCATGTAGTACGGGAAGCGCGAGGAACAGCCGATGCCGGAGATGAAGACGATGTTCTCGCGAGCCAGGCCGAGCTCGGGCAGGAAGGCCTGCACGTTCGACAGGATCGAGTAGTCACCACAGCCGGGGCACCAGCGCACCTCCTGGTCGGACTTGAAGTCCTTGGCAGTGATGGCGATGTCCGTCTTCGGAACGAGGCTGAGGGACGGGTACGTGTCGGTCATGTCGGCGCTCACAGGGTCTCAATGGCAGCGGTGATGGCCGCGACCAGCTCGGTGGACTTGAAGGGCATGCCGCGTACCTGATTGATGCTGGTCACGTCGACGAGGTACTTGGCTCGCAGGAGCATCGTGAGCTGTCCCAGGTTCATCTCGGGGACGAGCACCTTGCGGTAGGACCGCAGCACGTCGCCGAGGTTCCTCGGGAACGGGTTTAGGTACCGCAGGTGGGCCTGAGCGACGTTGACACCGGTGCGACGGGTGATCTCGCAGGCGGCGCCGATCGGGCCGTATGTCGATCCCCAGCCGAGCACGAGGATGTCGGCATCGCCGGTCGGATCATCGACGACGAGGTCGGGGATCGTGTCGGCGATGCCATCGATCTTGGCCTGACGCAGCCGCACCATGGTGTCGTGGTTGTCGGGGTCGTACGAGATGCCGCCCGCGCCGTCGGCCTTCTCGAGGCCGCCAATGCGATGCTCGAGGCCCTTGGTACCGGGGATGGCCCACGGGCGTGCCAGGGTCTCCGGATCCCGGAGGTAGGGCCAGAACTCCTCGGTGCCATCAGCTTTTGTGTGGTTGGGGCCGGTGGCGAAGTTCGGGTCGATCTTCGGCAGCGTGTCTGCATCGGGTACCAGCCACGGCTCGGAGCCGTTGGCGATGTAGCCATCGGAGAGCAGGAATACTGGCGTGCGGTACTCCACGGCGATGCGCGCGGCCTCGATGGCTGCGTGGAAGCAGTCCGACGGTGACTGCGGTGCAATGACCGGAACCGGGGACTCGCCGTTGCGGCCGAACATGGCCTGCAGGAGATCGGACTGCTCGGTCTTTGTGGGCAGACCGGTCGACGGACCGCCGCGTTGCACGTCGACGATGATCAGCGGCAGTTCGAGCGACACGGCGAGGCCGATCGCCTCTGACTTCAGAGCGACGCCCGGTCCTGACGTGGTTGTGACGGCAAGTGCGCCGCCGTAGGCCGCGCCGATGGCTGCGCCCACGCCCGCGATCTCGTCCTCGGCCTGGAAGGTCATGACGCCGAACCGGTGGTTCTTCGCCAGTTCGTGGAGGATGTCCGAGGCGGGAGTGATCGGGTAGCTGCCCAGGAACAGCGGCAGGCCGGCCTGCTGCGCCGCGGCGATCAGCCCCAGGGCCAGCGCCGGGTTTCCGGTGATGTTTCGGTACAGGCCCGTCGGGAGGGCAGCGGGCGCCACCTCGTACTGCACCGAGAACGACTCGGTCGTCTCACCGAAGGACCAGCCCGCCTCGAACGCGGCGAGGTTGGCGGCGAGGATCTCGGGCTTGTGCGCGAACTTCTTGTTGAGGAACGAGCGAGTGCCCTCGGCTCCCCGCGAGTAGAGCCATGACAGGAGGCCCAAGGCGTACATGTTCTTCGCGCGCTCGGCCTCCTTCTTGCTCACGGCGAAGGACTTGAGAGCCTCGACGGTCTGCGAGGTCAGCGCGACGGCGTGGACATTGAAGGGCTCAAGCGAGCCATCCTCGATCGGGTTGCTCGTGTAGCCGACCTTCTCGAGATTGCGCTTGGTGAACTCGTCGGTGTTGACGATCAGATCCGCGCCGCGGGGCAGGTCCCGGATATTGGCCTTGAGGGCGGCCGGGTTCATCGCGACGAGCACGTTCGGGGCATCGCCGGGGGTGGTGATGTCGTGATCGGCGAACGCCAGCTGGAAGGCCGAGACGCCGCCGATGGTCCCTGCTGGTGCGCGGATCTCGGCAGGGAAGTCGGGCAGCGTGGACAGGTCGTTGCCGAGTCCGGCCGTCTCCGAGGTGAACCGATCGCCGGTCATCTGCATGCCGTCGCCGGAGTCCCCGGCGAACCTGATGACGACGCGATTGAGGCTGACGACCTGCTTGCTCACGGGCTCCCCTTGATCGGGCTGGCGGGCGGAAATGGACGACATACGCGGGTGCGCGCGGCCGTCGCAGATGAATGCTAGGACTTCCAAGAAGGTTACACCCGTTGCCCACGACGGGTGTGTTGGGTGCTGAGGTGCTGCCGAGGCTACGGAGAGGGACGAACCGCCCAACGCGGACATCGCATTAGGGTGATCGCGTGATGGCGACCGCGGGTGAGCAGGTGCGTGCCTACCGGCTCGCGGCGGAACCGGGTACTCGTGTGCTCGTCGCCAGTCTTGGATTGGCCTGCTGCGCGATGGAGGTCGAGTCGGCCGTGCGATTGGGTCTGCTGCGAGCAGACGCTGACGCCGCCGATCCGAGCGACCGGACGGTGCTGCTCGTGGCCGGCACCGTGACCGATGCGCTGGCCCCTGCGGTCCGCGCGATCGTCGACGAACTGCCAGCCGGCACACCCATCGTGTCCTTCGGGGCCTGTGCGGGCACGGGCGGCCCGTACTGGGATGCGCCCACGGTGACGAAGGGTGTCGATCAGTTGGTGCCGGTCGCCCAGTACATCCCGGGCTGTCCGCCCCGGCCCGAGGCCCTCGTCGCCGGACTGCTCGCTCTGCCGTTCGGGGTTGCCCGGTGAGCGCTGAGAGCAGGACGGTCGCTCGAGAGGCTTGGGAGGAGACCCTCGGTGATCTGAAGGCGCAGGGCTTCGCGTACCTGGACCTGCTCACGGCCATCGACCGAGGCGACCAGATCGAGGTGGTCGCGCACGTGGTCGAACCCGTCAGCGCTGGCCAGATTCGGGTGAGCACGCGGGTTCCCGCTGTCGATCCCCGTCTGGCGACCGCCACGCAACTGTTCCCGGCCGCCGCGTGGCACGAGCGCGAGGCGGCGGAGATGTTCGGTCTTGTCTTCGACGGTCACCCGGACCCGCGCCCCCTGCTGCGGCGCGCCAGCCCGGGCCGTCCGCCGCTGCGTACCGCAACGGTCCTCGCGGCTCGAGTCGCGGTTCCCTGGCCCGGTGCGGCCGATCCGGAGTCGGCGGGCAAGGGCGCTCGTCGCCGTCAACTGCCGCCAGGTGTGCCGGTCGACTGGCTTGACGAGACGTCGACATGAGTCCCGTCGCGCACGGCGTGATCGCCCTGCTCCCCGAGGCCTGCACGTCCTGCATGATCTGCGTGCGCGAGTGTCCGACCTGGTGCATCACCGTCGAGAGCCACGCGGAGCAGGTCGGCGAGCCGGGTGCCCGACGTCCGCGCACGGTCAGCATCCTCGACCGCTTCGCGATCGACTTCGGGCTGTGCATGTACTGCGGCATCTGCATCGACGTATGCCCATTCGATGCGCTTGAGTGGGCGCCGGCGATCGACAACAGTGCGGCGAACCGCAACGATCTCGTGCACGACACGGAGAGACTGGCTGGCTGGAGGATGCATGACTGAGTCGGAGACCGGACGCGACACGGCGGGCGTGGGGGCGCTTGAGCCGCTGGCCGAGCGGTCACTCGCAGTGGGGCTCTTCAACCACGTGTGGGAACTGCTCGAACTGCCCGATCGCACGGCCATGCAGGACGACGCGATGGTGCACGCGGCGCATGCGAGTCGGTGGCATTGGGGGCAGGTCGGCAGCCCGCAGCACTGGGCGGTCGGCGAGTGGCAGTGCAGTCGCGTGTACGCGGTGCTCGGTCGGGGTGACGAGTCACTGCACCACGCACGCCGATGCCTGGCGCTCACCGAGGAGTTCCCGATGGACGACTTCGTCGCCGCGTCGGCCCACGAAGCGCTTGCGCGCGCCTACGCCGTCAACGGTGACATTGACGCTGCCATTGCTGAGCGCAATGCGGCTTACGGGCTGGCGGTGGAGCTTGAGGACGACGACGACCGCGGTGTCATCGAAGGCGATCTCGGCACCCTGCCGATCTGACGCGCCCGCTACCCCTGTC
>CAIVQM010000368.1 GCA_903908025.1 uncultured bacterium | reverse complement strand
CTCGTCCTTCCCCGAGCGGCACGAGGCGGCGGCGAATGTCGGCACAGGTGCCGAGGTCATCCAGGTGGGCCGGCGGTCCACAGCCTGGTACTCGGGAGCCGACCGAGCACCGATGCTCCTGCTGCCCGGGCCGTCCCATGCGGGCACGGCGGTTGCCGAGGTGCTCACCGGGGTCGAACTCGGCCAGGAGCCGGGAGTGGCGGAGCTGACCACGCTGTTCGAGGCGCGTGGGCCCGAAGTTGTTGCTGTCGCTGAGTTTGCCGACCGTCTGCGGCAGGTCGTCAACGGTGACGATGTCACGTTCGTTCGCAATCGCAATATCAACTACACCAACGTCTGCACCTTCAAGTGCTCGTTCTGCGGCTTCTCCAAGGGCCCGCTGTCCCTGAACCTGCGCGGCAAGCCATACCTGCTGACCAACGACGAGATCGCCGCGCGGGTTCAGGAGGCAGCGGATCTCGGCGCAACGGAGGTGTGTCTGCAGGGCGGCATTCATCCGGACTTCGACGGTGACTACTACGTCGAGGTATGCCGAACCGTGAAGGCCGCCGTCCCGCAGATGCACGTGCACGGATTCACCGCTCTCGAAGTTACCGAGGGCGCGCGTCGGCTGGGCGAGCCGCTCGGGTCCTATCTGCAGCGGATGAAGGACGCGGGACTCGCCTCGCTGCCGGGCACCGCGGCCGAGATCCTCGACGACCGGATCCGCGAGGTCCTGTGCCCCGACAAGATCACGACGAGTGAGTGGCTCGACTGCCACGAGCTCGCTCACACGATCGGGTTGCGATCCAATGTCACGATCATGTTCGGCAGCATCGAGCAGCCGGTCCATTGGGCTCGGCATATCGTGCGCACGCGCGACGTGCAGAAGCGCACGGGCGGTTTCACCGAGTTCATCCCGTTGCCGTTCGTGCACATGGCCTCACCGATCTACCTGAAGCGCCGAGCCCGTCGTGGCCCCACCTGGCGTGAGACCGTCCTGATGCACGCGGTCGGCCGGATCGGATACCACGGGCAGATCGACAACATTCAGGCATCTTGGGTCAAACTCGGCGTGCACGGGGCGCAGCAGCTGCTCAAGGCGGGTGTCAATGACCTCGGTGGCACCCTGATGGATGAGAACATCTCCCGTGCGGCCGGTGCGGCGCATGGCCAGGGCATCTCGGTCGAGGAGCTTCGGGCGGTCGTTGAGCCGATCGGGCGCACGCTCGTCGAGCGCTCGACGTTGTACCAGAGTCGGACGCCGATCGCGGCCGGCAACTGACGAGGAGGATGGCGACGATGGATGTGCGCAGCATCACGGCGACGGTTGCCCAGACGCTGTCGGAGGCCGGCGCGCCCGTCGACCCGCCGACGACGGTGGCCACCGCGATCGTCATCGTCCGCAACCCGCTTGCTGGCCGGGGTCGCGTCGACGACCTGGCAGAGCTCGAGGCTCTCGGGGCTGACGCAGCGGCACTGTTGGTGGAGCGGGCCCTCGCGGTCCTCGCGTCGGTCGGTGTCACTCCTGCGCAGGTGCGCGGCTACGGCAAGGGAGCCATCGTTGGACTTGACGGTGACCGTGAGCACACCGCTGCGGTGCTCCACCCGCGCTTCGGGGCACCGGTGCGTGCGGCCATCGGAGGCGGAGCCGACATCATTCCCGGCACCAAGAAGGTCGGTGGCCCGGGCGCCTCGATCACCATGCCGGTCGGCAACAAGGACGATCGCTGGGTCTTCGACGACATGGATGCCGTCGATGCCTCGGTGCCGGATGCCCCCCGTCCCGACGAACTGCTCATCGCGCTCGTCCTGAGCGCCGGTGGTCGCCCCAATGCCCGCGTCAAGAAGCCGTCCTGACAGGAGTCGCAGTGTTCAAGGCCATGATCATGCTCAGTCGTCGCGCAGACATGACGCACGATGAGTTCGTCACGTGGTGGCTCCACGAACATGCGCCACTGGCATCGCGTCTGCCGCAGGTCCGCAAGGCCGTCTTCAATGTCGCCGGCGAGGGCCACGAGGAGGCGGGCATCGACGGGGTATCCGAACTCTGGTTCGACTCGCGAGCCGACTTCGATGCCGCCTATGCGAGTGACATCGGCAAGGAGACCGCGGCGGATTCGCTCGCGCATGTGAGTGGCAGGGTCCGGCTCTTCGTCACCGAGAACGTGCTCGTCCAGGAATCGTGAACATCGCACCGGCGATCGCCCTCCTGCGGGAACGTGTCCTGCCGGAACGATCCGACTACGCCGGGCTGAGTCAAAGCTGGCGAGCCGATCTGATTGCCGGCATCACGGTCGGCGTCGTCGCCCTGCCGCTCGCCCTCGCCTTCGGCGTCACGTCCGGTGTTGGCGCGGCAGCGGGTCTGATCACCGCGATCGTGGCCGGTCTGGTGGCCGCCGTGTTCGGCGGCTCCAACCTGCAGGTCTCCGGCCCGACCGGTGCCATGGCCGTCGTCCTGGTGCCGATCGTCGCCCGTTATGGCGTCGAGGCGGTGATCCCCGTCGCCATCATGGCCGGGGGCATGGTGATGGCGATGGGAGTACTCGGCCTCGGCCGCCTCGTGGACTTCATTCCCTGGCCCGTCGTGGAGGGCTTCACGATCGGCATCGCCACGATCATCTTCCTCCAGCAGATTCCGCTGGCCCTCGACGTTCCCAAGCCGGAGGGCGAGAACACCGCGCTCGTCGCCTTCCGTTCCCTGCAGGCGGCCGACTGGGCCTCCGCGGCGCAGTCGCTGGCTCTCGTGGGCCTGGTGGTCGTGCTGATGGTGCTGCTGCCCCGCGTGCGGCGTTCGTTCCCCGCCTCCATCGTCGCGGTGGTGGCGGCGACGCTGCTCGTCACATGGCTCGGCTGGGACGTCATGACGATCGGCCCGATCCCCTCCGGCCTGCCGGCCCCCAGCATCCCCGTGCTGGATACGGCAGCGACGAGTGCGCTGTTCTCCGCAGCTTTAGCCGTCGCTGCACTCGCCGCGATCGAGAGCCTGCTGTCGGCGCGGGTGGCCGACGGGATGACGGACACGTCGCGGCTCAACCCGGATCGTGAGTTGTTCGGCCAGGGCCTGGCCAATGTCGCGAGTGGCATCTTCGGCGGGATGCCCGCCACGGGCGCCATTGCCCGCACGGCCGTCAACGTGCGGGCAGGGG
>CAIVQM010000367.1 GCA_903908025.1 uncultured bacterium | reverse complement strand
TGTTGCCGGCCATCGCCGACGTCGACGCGATCCTCGTGCGGTCGGCCACCATGGTCGATGCCGAGGCGATCGCCGCGGCCAAGAACCTCAAGGTCATCGCGCGAGCCGGGGTGGGCCTCGACAACGTCGACATCAAGGCAGCCACGCAGGCGGGCGTCATGGTCGTCAACGCACCAACCTCGAACATCGTCAGCGCCGCCGAGCTGGCCGTGGCGCTGCTTCTGGCTTCGGCCCGCAACGTCGTGCCGGCGAGCTCGGCTCTGGCCAACGGTGAGTGGAAGCGCTCCAAGTACACGGGCGTCGAGGTCTCCGACAAGGTGGTGGGCGTCGTCGGCCTGGGTCGCATCGGCGTGCTCGTGGCTCAGCGCCTGAGCGCCTTCGGCGTGAAGCTCATCGCCTACGACCCCTATGTCCAGCCGGCGCGTGCCGCGCAGCTCGGGGTGCGCATGGTGACCCTCGACGAGCTGCTGGTCGAGAGCGACTTCATCACGGTCCACCTGCCCAAGACGGCCGAGACGATCGGGCTCATCGGCGACGCCGAACTCCACAAGGTCAAGCCGACCGTGCACATCATCAACGCGGCCCGTGGCGGCATTGTCGACGAGAAGGCCCTCTACGACGCCATCGTCGACGGTCGGGTTGCAGGAGCCGGACTCGACGTGTACGCGAAGGAGCCCTGCACCGACTCGCCACTCTTCTCCCTCGAGCAGGTCGTCGCCACGCCGCACCTCGGTGCATCGACGGATGAGGCGCAGGAGAAGGCCGGTATCGCGGTAGCGCGCTCGGTCCGTCTCGCCCTGTCGGGTGAGCTCGTGCCCGACGCCGTCAACGTCCAGGGCGGCCAGATCGATGAGGCCATCAAGCCCATGCTGCCGCTGGCAGAGAAGATCGGCGCGATCGCGTGCGGCCTCGCGGATGCTGCGGTTGTCCGGATCGATGTCGAGGCGCTGGGCGAGATCGCTGAGCACGATGTCCGCGTTCTCGAACTGTCCGCGCTCAAGGGCGTGTTCCAGATGCTGGTCCACGACCCGGTGTCCTTCGTCAATGCACCCGTCTTGGCCGAGCAGCGCGGGGTCGAGGTCGCATTGACGACCGATCGCACGAGCGAGGATCACCGCTCGCTGCTGCGCGTGACGCTTACCCAGACCAATGGCGACAAGGTAAGCGTTGCTGGCACGATTGCGGGATCGCGGAATACGGCCAAGATCGTCGAGGTGGACGGATTCGACATCGACGTCCCCGTCAGCGACCACATGGCCTTCCTGCGCTACCACGACCGTCCGGGCATCGTCGGCATCGTCGGACGGCTGCTGGGCGAGGGCGACGTCAACATCGGCGGCATGCAGGTCAGTCGCGACGACTCCGGGCATGCACTTATCGTCCTTACGGTCGACTCCGTGATCGCTCCCGAGCGACTCGATGCGATCGTGACCGAGATCGGCGCTCATTCGGCGAAGGCCGTCGATCTCGGCTGATCCCTAGGGGGGCGTGTGGATCGCATCCACCGCACTGGGCTGATCTGGGCCTTCGTTGGTGTCCTGCTCTTCTCGTTCTCGCTCCCGCTGACAAAGGTCGCGGTGGGCGGGTTCGACCCGTTCTTCACGGCCACGGGACGTGCCGTCATCGCGGGCGCGTTGGCCGCGGCGCTGCTCGCCGTCCGCCGCGTGCGGTGGCCCGCGCGCGAGCAGCTCAAACCCCTGCTCTTCACCATGCTGGGTGCCGTCTTCGGATGGCCGATCCTGCTCGCCCTGGCACTGGAGCGCACGACATCGGCGCACGCCGCCGTCATCGCTGCCTTCATGCCCCTGACGACCGCCTTGTTCGCCGTTCTGCGCACGCACGAACGGGTGCCGGCACGGTTCTGGCTGGCGGCGGGCGGCGGAACACTTGCTCTGGTCGTCTTCGCACTGTCCCGAGGTGGCGCGGAGGGCGGCGACTGGGTGGCCGACCTCCTCATCGTCGGGGCCGTCCTGAGCTCCTCCTGGTGCTACGTCGAGGGAGCGACCATCACGAGGGTGATGCCGGGCTGGCAGGTCATCTCGTGGGTGGTCGTCCTTGCACTGCCCGTCACGGTTCCCGCGTCGCTGTTCCTGTGGTCGGCGACCTCCGGTCAGTACGACACAACGGCTGCCCAGTGGACATCGCTCGTTCTGCTCGGGGTCTCATCGATGTACCTCGGCTTCTTTGCCTGGTATCGCGG
>CAIVQM010000366.1 GCA_903908025.1 uncultured bacterium | reverse complement strand
GCGGCGCCTGCCCCGTCGGTCACTGTCGTGGCACCGGTGGCGAAGTAGCTGATGCGTCGCGCCCTCGTGGCGGCACTGCTGGGCTCACTCATCCTCATGGTGAGCCCAGCAGTTGCCTCAGCCCACGCAGACCTTGTGAGCAGCAACCCCCGCAACGGTGCGCGGCTCAAGGCTGCGCCCACGGCCATCGACGTCACCTTCGGCGAGCTCATCACGATCGATGCACCCGCACCCAGCATTGTCTCGAGCACCGGCGTGACCCTTGCTTCGGCCGTCCAGCTGAAGGGGTCCACCATCACCCTCACGCCGACCAGTCGCCTTGCGCGAGGCGACTACGCCGTCACATGGCGCATCATCTCCGATGACGGCCACCCCGTATCCGGCGCGATCGCCTTCAGTGTCGGCTCACCCGGACCCAAGGGCGCGACCACTACCGTCGTCACGACTCCCCGAGTCCCGACGAGTCTCAACGGCGACCGCAGTGGCCCACTGACAGTCTCCCTAGCGCGCGGCGCGCGATCAGGTGAGGTCGTCTGGACGCATCCCGGGCTGAACGGACCGATCGTGTGGCGTGTTACCGGAGGGACCTCGAAATCCACAGCGGCAGGGGTCCTGCCGATCTCCGGGCTGTGGACGATGAGCGCCACGCTGGAGGGCCGCGACATGTCCGTCATCGTCATCCGCGGAACCGTCGGGATCCGCAAGTGAGCCGCGCAATGCGGGTGGTCACGACCTCGCTGCTCATGCTCGTGCTGGCGTTGACTCCTGGAGTGGCCAACGCGCATTCCAAGCTTGTCTCCACGTCGCCATCCGACGGCGCCGTGCTCACGACCGCACCGCCAGAGGTCGTACTTACGTTCGACGAGAACCTGCTGCAGGGCGCCAACACCATCTCCATCAACGACGACCTCGGAAACGTCATCGCCACGACCCCTGTCGAGCCCGATGGACCGACGATCCGCACACCGTGGCCCGCGGACTTGCCAGCTGGTCGGTACCAGGTCGCCTACCGCATCGTCTCGGGGGACGGGCACCCGGTCATCGGTGCATTCGCATTCGAATTGGCTACGACCGCCTCAACAGCTTTGGCCACGGAGCTCCCGACGACCACTCCGGCCGACCCGTCTCCCGCAGCATCCGAAGGACTCACCACCAGGGGGACTCCGGACGGCCCAAGCAGATGGTGGCTGCTCGTTCTCTTCGGATGTGCGGCGGTCGTCGCTGCAGCCACCGTTGTGAGGCGCCGTCGATATCGGCGTGATGTTGCTTGAGGAGCCGATCAGGCTTCTGCTGCTCACCCCCGATCTTGCCTGCGGTCAGGTCTGCGCCATATCGACGAAGCGCGAGTAGTGGCCCTGGAATGCCACGGTCACGGTCTGCGTCGGGCCGTTGCGGTGCTTGGCCACGATGAAGTCTGCCTCACCCGCACGCGGTGACTCGCGCTCGTAGGCGTCCTCGCGGTGCAGCAGCACCACCATGTCGGCATCCTGCTCGAGCGAACCGGATTCACGAAGGTCGGAGAGCATCGGCTTCTTATCGACACGCTGCTCAGCGCCACGGTTCAACTGGCTGATGGCGACGACCGGAACGCCGAGCTCCTTGGCAAGGAGCTTGAGCGAGCGGGAGAACTCCGACACCTCCTGCTGGCGACTCTCGACGCGCTTGCCGCTGGTCATCAGCTGCAGGTAGTCGACGATGACGAGACGGAGGTCATGTCGCTGCTTGAGTCGACGGCACTTCGCGCGGATCTCCATGAGCGTCATGTTCGGGGAGTCGTCGATGAACAGCGGCGCCTCGCTGACCGTGCCCATCTTGGCGGCCAGCTTCGACCAGTCGCTGTCGCTCATCGTGCCGGAGCGCATGTGGTGCAGCGGCACCTGCGACTCGGCCGACAGGAGGCGCATGACGATCTCGTTGCGGCTCATCTCCAGCGAGAAGATCACGCTCGCGAGACCGTGCTTGATCGAAGCGTTGCGGGCCAGGTCCAAGCCGAGCGTGGAGTTGTGTGTCGGCACCATCGACCTGCCCGCGAG
>CAIVQM010000365.1 GCA_903908025.1 uncultured bacterium | reverse complement strand
CTCCTGCCCATCCTGATCACCGAGCTGCGCCGCGACGGGCAGATCGACCGGGCGATGGCCGCCGCCCGCGCCGCCCTCGGCGAGCAGCGCCCCTGGTGGCAGACCACGCTCTGGCTGCGCACCGACGGGCGGCTCTGGTCGGAGCCAGCCCCGCCCGCGCCCACCCAGCCAGCCCCCGGCATCCACGTCGGCGGCAATGTGGGCACCGTGCAGGTGGTTCACGTCAACGGCGGGCAGGTGGGCAGCATCATCGGCAGCCAGCACACCTACGGCGCGCCGCCGACCCAGGCAGATCAGGGGGTAGGACTGCGCCAACGACTGGAGAACCACCGCGCCACCCTGGCCCACTACCTCGGCCAGCTCGCCATCACTGGCAGCGCCAATGCCCGCCCCGAAGTAACCCACGGCATCCGCGAGGCCCGCGCCGAGATCCGGCGCATCAAGGCGCATCTGCGGGCGTCGGGGCAGGCCGTTGATGACCAGATGGACGACGAGGGCACGTAGAGACAGTGGACACAGAGAGATCGGAGACGTGCATCACTCAGCACACGCGGGAGAAGATGGATCGTGTGCGGTTGCCAGCGTGGAAATGTGCATATGTGCAGAGGGATGCAGCATGACGACACCGAAAAAACGGTCGGCGCAGGTCGGGCCGATGTTTCGCGACCAGGATGACCGGCCCAGCCTCCAGGTGGTGCAGGCATCGTTCATCGAAAGCCGAGAGACCACGTTCGCCGACCTGATCACCGGCTATACCTCGCTGCGCGTGCTGACCTACTCCAACAGCGTGCCGATCATCAATCGCGCCGCCGCACAGCTTGATGATATTGAGATCGTCTTTGGCCGCGAGGACATCCTGAACGGCATGGCGCAGTACCTGTACTACCAGGAGCTGCTGCTGCGCGAGCTGATCGCCGAGGCGAAGTCGTACGACCACATCCGCCAGAAGATCGACTCCGGTGCCCTGCGGCTCTATGTCGTCCAGCAGATCATCTCGCATGAAAAGCTCTTTCTGCTCGATGGGCCTGCGGGTCGGCGCGTCATCACCGGATCGGCGAACTTCTCCGATGCCGCGTTCGCTGGGGCGCAGAATGAGAGCTACATCTGCTTTGACGACGACCCGCTCGCCTGGGACTACTTCAGCGCGAAGTATGATCGCATCCGCCAGACCGCGACCACCCGCATCACCAAGCAGGCGGTACTCGATGATACGTTCGATGTCACGAAGCTGCCAGCCCTCGCTCCAGGCTCCACTGAGAGCGAGGCACCGAAGATTATCATCGTCACGGATCGCCCACCCGCGCCGACCGCCGTTCAGAAGGCGCTCAATCAGAAGACGCCGAAGCAGTATACCGGCCTGAGCGGGGTTCTCACGAGCGACAAGGGTGTCGTGCGCCTGGATCGGGGGGCGGCGAGCCGCGTCGTGCAGTATGTGCGGAGCAACGCACGCACGGAGACGGAGAACACCGAGGAGTATCTCAGCATCTACCGCGAGAGCGGACAGGTGGTGCTCTCGGGCCAGCCCTATCGCCTCGATGTCGCACCGGATGCGGTACGCGCTGATGTGTTCACCTTTGTCAATTACTTTAAGGGCTTCGATCTGTTCCGGGGCGGCGACCCCACCCGTCTCACACGGGACTACTTCACCTTTATGAGCTGGTTCTACCTTGGGCCGCTCATCTGCGACTTTCGGAACCGCGCCCTCGCTCGCGACGAGTACCTGATGGACTATCCCATCTTTGGGGTGCTCTACGGCAAGAGCAACTGCGGCAAGTCAGAGTTGATCCGCACCCTGCTGCTCTCAATGTTTGGACGTGAGGGCTTCCTGCCGAACGACATGCTGACCAAGAGCAATATACCGCTGCTGCGCGAGCAGAACCGCCGCTATCCCATGGTCTTCGACGACCTTGATCGCACGCGCTTCGACAACCACGCCAACGCGCTGATCAAGGACGACGCCGTGAATATGCGTGAGTATCCCGTCACCGTGCTTTCGATGAACGCGGAGAAAGATACCTTCGAGACGGAGATTCGTAAGCGGTGTCTGATCATCTACACCGGTGCCTCGTTGCCAGATCATACCGGCGAGAGCCGTAGGCTCGCCAGCACGATCAAGAAGCTCAAGCGGTCGCTGGGAACCGCGCTCTACCAGGAGTATCTCCGGCGGGTGATTGACCGGCTCCAGGACGAGCCACCGACCGATATTCTGACCTTCTCGTCAACGGTACTCACGGAGATCTTCGCGGAGCATGGGCCGAAGACGTTACCGAGGTGGTGTCGCATTGTCAGCATGAACGAGTACGTCCAGGCCAAGCACGACAAGGTGAAGGATGAACTCAGGCAGATCCACCAACACAAGCCGGGCGCATGGAGCATCGAGGCCGGGAAGGTCATCCTCACGCTCGATGATGTCCTGAGCGCACGGAAGCTGAAAAAGGACATCCCCGATTACCTGATCAACGCTGGATCGCAGGGCGATGTGATCATCTTCAGTCAGGCTGACCTTGAATCCTTTCTCGATATCTCGTTACGACGCCCGGCTGAGAAGACAAACCTCCTCCAGCGCCTCTTGAGCAGACGGAAGTCGTCGGCTCCGTGATGGGACAGAACCACCATGCCATCGGCGACCGATGGAGCGTCGCAGCCCAGACCGCGAACTATGGGTGGGCGCTGCACAACACTGACGAGGCTGAGATCGCCCGACACTGCTTCGCCTGCGCAGCCGAGCTGTTCGCACACATCGGGGCCGAGGATCGCGTCGAGAAGTACCGACGGCTCGCCGCCGAGGGGTAGCCCGACCTCGTCTCCCCGATCAGCCCCGCTGGGCTGTCGCGGCAACTAGCTGCGGCGCATGTGCCAATTTCCCCGCTATCCTCTCCATGTCACATTGGTCGCACCGATTCGCCTATTCTCTTGATAGTCAATTGATAGTGCGCTACTACACTACAGGGACAACCGAACGACGGCACCGACCACAGATTTCGGTCACACCCTTATGAATTAGACAAGCGCCGAACAAGCGCCCGACAACTATCTCATGGAGGGTGTTGTCCTCGTGCATGTGGGTGGGCTGACAGCGAACCCTTATACAAATACGCACAACCGTCACAT
>CAIVQM010000364.1 GCA_903908025.1 uncultured bacterium | reverse complement strand
CCGGTGCGAGTGCCACACCCCCGGTGCGAGTGCCACGTGCGCACCCGAGTGGGTGGTGGCACCCCGGGGTGCCACCACCCACTCGGGTGGCGCCAGGCACTCGGGCCGGCGTCCACCCACTCGCACCGGGAAGGCCGGGAGTGGGATGGAGCATTCGGGTCACCTAACCTCACAGCATGAGTGACACCGGCACCCTCCAGACCCCCGCACAGGCAGGCCGCTGGACGGCCCAGTGGAAAGAGCTGTACGCCGAGGTCATCACCACGGGTCTATGCACCGGCTGCGCCGGCTGTGTGGTCACCTGTCCCCACGATGTGATCGGGTACGAGCACGAAGAGGGCAAGTACACGCCGTTCCACATCGAAGAGGAACTGGGCCTCGACAACTGCGTGCACGGCGAGAAGGGCTGCACCACATGCACCCGCGCGTGCCCGCGCTTTCGCGCCTGGGAGCCGAGCGCCGACATGCACCTGTTCGGCCGCGTGCGCGAACCCGACGAGATGGGCGGCATCTGGCGTCAGTTGCTGCTCACCCGAGCCGCCGACGACACGCAGCACCAGAAGGGTCAGGACGGCGGGTTCGTCACGGCAATGCTCAGCTGGCTGATGGACAACGACTACATCGACGCGGCGATGGTCAGCGGCGTCGAGGACGACGATGCTTGGAAGGCCAAACCCGTCCTGGCGCACAACAAGGAAGAGGTGCTGGCCACCGCCGGCAGCCGCTACACCTATTGCGCGAACCCGCTCGCGCTGCGCCAGGCCAAGGACGAGGGCATCACCCGCCTCGCCCTGGTCGGTATGGGCTGCCAGACCAGCTCCCCCGCCACGATGTGGGACCGCAAAGCCGGCAAGGTGTCCAAGCCATTCCTGTTCAACATCGGCCTGCTGTGCAGCAAGACGTTCGACGACGCAATCTTCCCCGAGCTGTTCGAGGCCAAGTACGGCTTGAAGAAGCAGGACATGGTGAAGATGAACATCAAGGGCGCGTTCCAGATCTGGATGAAGGACGGCTCGTTCCACGAGATCGACCTCAAGGAATGCCACCAGTGGACGCGTGAGGGTTGCAAGAACTGCCCCGACTTCGCGGCCGAGCACGCCGACATCTCCACCGGCGGGATCGGCAAAGACAACGACTGGACGCTCACCATCGTGCGCACCGAGCTCGGTGAGGAAGTGATCAACGCATGATCAACGACAAGGTGATCATCGCTCGGCCCGCCCAGGAGGACGAAGTGGCGATGAAGCTGTTGCGCACGCTCAGCATCGTCAGCCGCCGCCGCTGGCCGGAGTGGGCCGACAAGGCACCCGCAGTCGGGGTGCCCGCACCGAAGAAGAAGGCCGCTCCCACCGGCGACGGCGCTGCGCCGGCCGCCCACTGACCCGAGAGATCCCACATGCCGTTGCACACCCAGGTCGCCAGTCTCCTCGCGCTGATGGAGTCATTCGGTGACCCGCCCCTCGTCGACACCACCCCGGCGGCAGCACAAGCACTGCGCAAGTCACGGATGCAACCGTCATCGGCAGAGGTGTACGAGGTGCGCGACCTCGATGCCGGCGGAGTACCGGCCCGGCTCTACCGACCCAACGATCGCGACGACCTCGGCCTCATCGTGTACTTCCACGGTGGCGGGTGGGTGCTGAGCGATGTCGACGGCCACGACGACCTGTGCCGTCGACTGGCCAACAGCAGCGGACACGCTGTGCTCAGTATCGAATACCGCCTGGCACCTGAGCATCCGTTCCCCGCCGGTCTGGAGGATTCGTTGACCGCCACGCGCTGGGCATACGAGCACGCCACCTCGCTGGGCTGTCGGGCCGACCGCATCGCCGTCGGTGGCGACTCCGCAGGTGGGAACCTCGCAGCAGTTGTGGCGCAACTGGCACCCGTGCCGCTCGTGTATCAACTGCTGATCTACCCGGTCACCGACTGCACTCGCTCACGTGCGAGCTACGACGAGAACTCCGAGGGCTACTTCCTCACCAAGGACGGTATGGGCTGGTTCATCGACCATTACCTCGGCGGTCGCAAGGAACTGCACGACCCGCGGGTCTCGCCGTTGTTCGCGGCAGATCATGTGCTCGCAGCCACTCCCCCGGCGTTGGTGATCACCGCCGAGTACGACCCACTCCGCGATGAAGGCGTCGACTACGCGAACCGACTGAGTGCGAACGGTGTGGTCACGAGTCACGTGCACTTCCACGGCATGATCCACGGGTTCTTGTCGTTTGCCGATTTCCTCGATGATGGTCGGGCAGCGATCGCTCTGGCCGGCACTTCGCTGGCGGCAGCGCTCAACCGCTAACCCCAGATTCAGCGCGTCGGTCGACGCGTCACGGGTGGACGGCTCGGGGGCCGCTGTGGCGGGTTGCTGTGTGGCCGCGGGCGCTGCGGTTCCTT
>CAIVQM010000363.1 GCA_903908025.1 uncultured bacterium | reverse complement strand
GACCAAGCTCGAGGAGCAGGCCCGCGCCGCCCTGGCCGGGGGGCGTGAGGATCTGGCCCGCGAGGCCCTGACCCGACGCAGTGGCCTGCACCAGCAGATCGCTGACCTGCAGACCCAGCTCGCCACCCTCCAGGACCAGGAGGAGAAGCTCACCGTCGCGGCGCAGCAGCTCCAGTCCAAGGTCGAGGCGTTCCGCACCAAGAAGGAGACCATCAAGGCGACCTACTCGGCGGCCGAGGCGACCACCAAGATCAACGAGGCGTTCGCGGGCATCTCCGATGAACTCGGTGACGTCGGCCTCGCCGTCCAGCGTGCCGAGGACAAGACGGCGCAGATGCAGGCGCGTGCGGGTGCGATCGATGAGCTGGTCGCCTCGGGTGCTCTCAGTGATGTGAGTGGGATGGGCAAGGACAACATCACCGTTGAGCTTGAGCGGATGGCGAGCGAGAACGACGTCAACGCCCAGCTTGAGGCGATGAAGCGCGAGCTCGCTCCCGGCGCGGAGACCCCCCAGATCGAGAACTAGGCGACGCATGGCGCGTACCCGGTACGGCACCGACCGCGGACTGTCGGCCCGCATGGCTGGCACGATGTTCGGCATTGGTCTGCTCTATGTCATCCTGGCGGGCGTCCTGATCTCGTTCGGGATGAATGCTTTCTTCGTCATCGGCATCAGCGCCGCGCTCGTCTTCGGTCAGTGGTGGTTCTCCGACTCGATGGCGATGTCGGCGATGCGCGCGGTCGTCGTGACGCCTGAGCAGGCGCCGCAGCTGCACGCGGTGGTGGATCGCATCTGCGCGTTGGCAGACATGCCGAAGCCGCGCGTGGGCATTGCCGAGAGCGAAGTCCCGAATGCCTTCGCAACCGGTCGCTCGCAGAAGCGCGCGGTCATCGTCGTGACGACGGGTCTGCTGAAGCGGCTCGATCAGGCGGAACTCGAAGGAGTCCTCGCACACGAGCTGTCGCATGTCGCGCACCGCGATGTCACGGTCATGGCCATCGCGTCGTTCACCGCGATCATCGCCGGATTCATGACGCGTAGCGCCATGTGGGGATCGCTGGGCCGTAACCGCGACAACAACATGGCGCTGATGGTCATGGTCGTGACGCTCGTCAGCATCGTCGTGTACTTCCTCTCCTACATACTCATGCGGGCGCTCTCGCGCTACCGCGAGCTCGGCGCTGACCGGGGGGCGGCGCTGCTCACCGGCAAGCCGTCGGCGCTGGCAGGGGCACTCGTGAAGATCTCGGGGGAGATGGCCGTCATCCCGACCCGGGACCTGCGGCAGATGGAGCCGGTCAGCTCGTTCGCCTTCGCGCCGGCGCTCTCTGGTGGTCGCGGCTTCAGCATGGGCTCGCTGATGTCTACGCACCCCTCGCTCGAGAAGCGCCTCGAGCAGCTCGCTCGCATCTCGGCCGAGCTGGGCGAGCGCTAGCCGGTGGGCTTCCTCGACACGATCCTCGGTCGCCGCAAGGCCGTTGCGCCGGATCTCGACGCTCTCTTCGCCCTGCCCTCCGCGGCCATCTCGCTTCAGGTCAGCCTGGACATGCTGCCGACCGGCCGTGGGTCCGTGGCGTTCCGCACGCCCGAGGGGAGAGCCTTCGCCGATGTCGAGGCTGACATCCGTCGACTCCTCGATGCCGACGGTGGTCCGCCCGTGGTGACGCGCACGGACGAGTTCGGCTTCACATGGCTGGTGGTCGAGAGTGACCCCGTCGACCTGCCCGCGATCGTCAACGACCTGCACGCCGTCAACACCTCGCTAGTCGAGGCGGGATTCGGGCCGCAGCTGCTGTGCTCGCTGGTGTCCTTCCGCGATCCCGCGGGCGCGCCGCTGGCGATGGTCTACCTGTTCAAGCGCGGCACGTTCTATCCGTTCGCGCCCGAGGGGGACGCAGCGGCGCAGCGGCGCGACAACGTGCTCGAACTGCGAGTTCGTGACCTGCTTGCGCATGAGCTGCCGCTGGAGTCAGACATGACGCGATGGTTCGCGGTGTGGGGTGCACCCGGCCTGTAGTCGGGCGGCCGTCAGTCCGTGGTGGCGACGACGCCGGGGAGCGCGAGCATGCGGTCGAGTGCGATGCGGGCCCAGTGAGCGGTGTCGGGGTCGACGTCGATGCGGTTGACGACGGTGCCGGCGACGAGCGACTCCAGCACCCACACCAGATGCGGCAGGTCGATGCGGTTCATGGTCGAGCAGTAGCAGACCGTGCGGTCGAGGTAGACGATCTCCTTGTCGGGGTTGGCGATGGCCAGCCGCTTGACGAGATTGAGCTCTGTGCCGATCGCCCAGGCCGTGCCGGGTGCCGCCGCATTGACCGTGGCGATGATCCTCTCGGTGGAGCCGACCGCGTCGGCCTTCTCGACCACCTCGTACGCGCACTCCGGGTGCACGATCACGTTGACGCCGGGCACGCGCTCGCGGACCTCGTCGACGCAGTCCGGCGTGAAGCGGCCGTGCACCGAGCAGTGCCCCTTCCACAGGATCATCCGTGCATCCTGCAGTTGCTGCGGAGTCAGTCCGCCGTTCGGCCTGTTGGGGTTGTAAACGACGCAGTCGTCGAGCGCCAGGCCGAGATCGCGCACCGCGGTGTTGCGCCCCAGATGCTGATCGGGCAGGAACAGGACCTTCTCGCCCTGCTCGAAGGCCCACGCGAGGCTGCGCTCGGCGTTGCTCGACGTGCAGACGGCACCGCCGTGCCGGCCGGTGAAGGCCTTGATGGCGGCGGTCGAGTTCATGTAGGTGATGGGCACCGTGATGTCGGCAACGCCCGCTGCCTCGAGAGCGGCCCAGCAGTCCTCGACCTGCGCGATGCCGGCCATGTCGGCCATGGAGCAGCCGGCGGCCAGGTCCGGGAGGATCACCTGCTGACTGGCTGCGGTGAGGATGTCGGCGCTCTCGGCCATGAAGTGCACGCCGGCGAAGACGATGAACTCAGCCTCCGGATGGGCGGCCGCCTGCTGGGCGAGCTTGAAGGAGTCGCCGGTGACGTCGGCGAAGGCAATGACCTCGTCGCGCTGGTAGTGATGGCCGAGGACGAAGACCCGGTCGCCGAGCGCGGCCTTGGCGACGCGGGCCCGTTGGACCAGGCTCGGGTCGGACGCGGCTGGCAGGTCGCCGGGGCAGTCGACCCCCTTCTCGCTGCCGGCATCGGACTGGTGCCCGAGCAGGAGCAGCGCGAGTGGCGTCGGCTGGGGAGCGTCGAACGTGTTACCCATGGCGAAAGTGTGTCACGCGCTCCTACTCGCGCTTCCCGAGGACATGTGAGAGCGTTGGGAATACATCGGACCCGGTTCGGGTTCCCCGAGACAACCGAAGCCACCCCCGTGGATGCCTATTCCCGGGAGTACCGAAAGGGACCGCATCATGTCGGCAGACACCACGACCACCGAAGCCCCCGTGACCGACGGCATCCAGCTGACCGAGGTCGCTGCGTCCAAGGTCAAGTCCCTGCTCGAGTCCGAGGGTCGCGACGACCTCGCCCTGCGCGTGGCCGTCCAGCCGGGTGGCTGCTCCGGCCTGCGCTACCAGCTCTTCTTCGACGACCGCAGCCTCGACGGTGACGTCGTGCATGACTTCGGCGGCGTCGGCGTGGTCACCGACCGGATGAGCACTCCGTACCTCAGCGGTGCCACCATCGACTTCGTCGACACGATCGAGAAGCAGGGCTTCACGATCGACAACCCGAACGCCACGGGTTCGTGCGCCTGTGGGGACTCCTTCCACTAAGGCGCCTGTCCTTCCCGTTGAGAGGCGGGTTGTGGGCCTCCGGGAT
>CAIVQM010000362.1 GCA_903908025.1 uncultured bacterium | reverse complement strand
CGAGCCGGAGACGTCACTCGCGCTCGGCTTCGGTTTCCGGTGTGGCTTCCTTGGCCTGCTGCACATGGAGATCGTGCGCGAGCGGCTTGAGCGCGAAGCCGGCCTTGACCTCATCTCCACGGCACCCAACGTCATCTACCGCGTGTTCAGCGACGACGGCGAGGAGATCGTCGTCACGAACCCGAGCGAGTTCCCGACGCAGAAGGTCGCGAAGATCCTCGAGCCGATCGTCCGCTCGACCATCATCCTGCCCAGCGAGTTCGTCGGCACCGTCATGGAACTGTGCCAGCAGCGTCGAGGCACGCTGCTCGGCATGGACTACCTCTCCGAGGACCGCGTCGAGATGCGCTACACGCTGCCGCTCGCGGAGATCGTCTTCGACTTCTTCGACCAGCTCAAGTCGCGCACCCGCGGCTATGCCTCGCTCGATTACGACGTGATCGGCGAGCAGGAGGCCGATCTCGTCAAGGTCGACATCCTGCTGCACGGCGACCCGGTCGACGCCTTCAGTGCGATCGTCCACCGAGACAAGGCGATGGCCTACGGCGTCATGATGACCTCCAAGTTGAAGGAGCTCATCCCGCGCCAGCAGTTCGAGGTGCCCATCCAGGCCGCCATCGGATCCCGCGTCATCACCCGCGAGACGATCCGCGCCATGCGCAAGGACGTGCTCGCCAAGTGCTACGGCGGCGACATCAGCCGCAAGCGCAAGCTGCTGGAGAAGCAGAAGGAAGGCAAGAAGCGGATGAAGATGGTGGGCCGCGTCGAGGTCCCCCAGGAGGCCTTCATCGCAGCGCTGTCGACCTCCGACGCCCCGAAGAAGTAGAGCGGGAATCCGGTGCCCTTCGGGCGAACCCCTGCGCTGGACGAAACGGGATTGCCCGCCCCATTCGGGCTCTATGTCCACGTGCCCTTCTGTGCGAGCCGCTGCGGCTATTGCGACTTCAACACCTATACCGCCACTGAGCTCGGCAGCGGGGTTAGTCAGGCCTCGTTCCATGAGGTGCTGGCAGCTGAAGTCCGCTTCGCTGCGCGATCCCTCGGCGCCGACTGCCGTCCGGTGGACACCGTCTTCATCGGCGGCGGCACCCCGACCCTGCTCGGCGCCAACGCACTCGTGTCGGTCCTTGATGTCATCCGTGCGGAGTTCGGTCTTACGCCGGATGCGGAAGTGACGACGGAGGCCAACCCCGACAGCGTCGATGACGCGATGCTCGCGGCGCTGCTCGCAGGCGGGTTCACCCGGATGTCCTTCGGGATGCAGAGCTCGTCGAGCGCGGTGCTGCGCATTCTCGACCGCACGCACACGCCCGGTGCGAGCGTCGATGCGGCGCTCATGGCCGGTCGCGTCGGCTTCGATCACGTCAACCTCGACCTCATCTACGGCACGCCGGGGGAGTCCGATGATGATCTGCGACGCTCGCTCGACGATGCGCTGTCGGCAGGCGTCGATCACGTGTCGGCGTACTCCCTGATCGTCGAGGACGGCACGCCACTCGCTCGTCGCGTTCGTCGAGGTGAGCTGCCGGCACCGGACGACGACGTGCTCGCTGACCGATACGCGATCGTCGACGACACCCTCCGCGCAGCCGGCCTTGACTGGTACGAGGTATCGAACTGGGCACAGTCAGGCGGGGAGTGCCGGCACAACCTCGGCTACTGGCATGACGATGACTGGTGGGGGATCGGCCCGGGTGCGCACGGTCACCTCGACGGCGTGCGCTGGTGGAACGTCAAGCACCCCCGCACGTACGCCGAGCGGCTCGAGGCCGACGCGTCACCAGAGGAGGGCCGTGAGGTCCTGACCGGCGATCAGCGGCATGTCGAGCGTGTGATGCTCGGGATGCGGCTGGCCGAGGGAATGGACGCGGCGGAACTGCCGGCGGACGTTGTGGGCGAACTCGTCGCGGACGGCCTGGTCGGGTTGACGGCCGACCGCGTGGTGCTCACCGATCGCGGGCGGTTGCTGGCCGATGGTGTGATCCGTCGGCTGCTGGCCTGATTGCCTCAGGCGCTGGCGGCCGCGGGCACGGACTCGGCGGGTACCACAGCGGCGCTGTCACGTCGGCCGAGCAGGTGAACGCGCACGACGTACACGACGAGTGCGGCCCAGGCGATCCCGATCCCGATGAGAACGGCGGTCATGGTGCTGCTCGGCACTCCGAAGGCCTTCATCAGCGTCAGGGAGTTGGTGAAGATGATCATCCCGCCGACGGCCACGCCCATGATCCGCATCGGCAGCCGGTGCGCGATCCACGCGCCCAGCGGTGCCGCGAGGATGCCGCCGAGCATCAGGGGCAGGAGGATCTGCCAGTTCAGCGCGGATGTTCCGAGTCCGATGAGGAAGCCGATGCTCGCGGCGACGGCGACGAGGAACTCGGCAGCATTCATCGTGCCGATGACGCGGTTCGGTGCCATCCGGCCGTTGGCCAGCAGCGCCGGTGTCGTCACGGGACCCCACCCGCCGCCTCCGGTGGCGTCGACGAAACCACCGACCAGACCGAGAGGAGCCAGGAAGCGAGTCCCCGGCCGGCCCTTCTTGAGGGCGACGGTGCGGTGCCGGAGGAACCGGAACAGGACGTACACACCCAGGATCAGCAGGAGCGCGCTGGCCCACGGGCGTGCGGCCTGCGTCGAGAGTCCCGACAGCACGGTGGCACCGAGGAATGCGCCGATGGCGCCGGGGAGGGCGATCCGTCGGAGCACCGTCTTGTCGACGTTGCCCATTCGCGCGTGCGAGAGCGCGCTGGCCGCCGTCGTCCCGATCTCGGCGAGGTGGACGGAGGCCGACGCGGCCGCGGGTGACAGGCCAATGGCGATGAGGAGCGTGGAGGAGGTCAGGCCGTAGCCCATGCCGAGGGATCCGTCGACAAGCTGTGCGCCGAAGCCGGCAAGGGCGATGAGCAGCAGGGGAAGCATGGATAATGTCTATCTGTAAAGTAGGAAATGTGCAAGCCGACACTCCGCACCGCCGCTGGCGGCTGGCGATGCATGCGCTGGCCGTTGGCCGCGCAGGCCGTACACTTGGCACTCGCGGTCGCTGAGTGCCAAAGGCGCCGGTGACCTGGGAGGTGGGCATGCTCGAGGAGCGTCGGCTGGCCGTCCTGCGTGCCATCGTCGAGGACTATGTCTCCACCCATGAGCCGGTCGGTTCGAAGGCGCTCGTTGAGCGACACAATCTCGGCGTCTCACCTGCCACCATCCGCAACGACATGGCGGCGCTCGAGGACGAGGGCTTCATCGCGCAGCCGCACACCAGCGCCGGCCGCGTACCCACCGATCTCGGCTACCGGCTGTTCGTCGACCGCCTCTCTGGCGTGAAGCCGCTGAGCCCGCCGGAGCGCCGCGCGATTCAGCAGTTCCTCGACGAGGCCGTCGATCTCGACGACGTCATGTCGCGCACGGTCCGGCTGCTCGCGCAGATCACGCGGCAGGTCGCGCTGGTGCAGTACCCGTCGCTGTCGCGCAGCACGGTCCGGCACGTCGAACTCGTCGCGCTCAGCAGCACGCGCCTGATCGTCGTGATCATCGTCGACTCCGGTCGAGTCGAGCAGCGCATCATCGAGTGCCCCGGTCCCGTACCGGAGTCGACGCTCGCCGATCTGCGTGCTCGCCTCATTGCAGCGCTGGCCGGCAGGACCTTCTCGTCCGTCCCCGAATCAGTGGTCGATCTTGAGGAGGGGTTCATTCTCGACGATCGGCCGACCGTCCATGCGGTCGTCTCTGCCGTCCTGGAGATGGTTACCGAGCGCCTTGACGAACGCGTTGTCCTGGGCGGAACCGCGCACCTGGCCCGCTACGGCGAGTCGTTCCCGATCGCCATCCAGCCGGTGCTGGAGGCGCTCGAGGAGCAGGTCATCCTGCTGCAGCTGCTGGGCGAGGCCACGACGCCGCAGGGAGTCACCGTGCGGATCGGGCATGAGAACCCGATCGAGGGACTCGAGGCAACGTCGGTTATCACGGCTCAGTACGCGCGCGGTGACCGTGCCGTCGCATCGCTGGGTGTGGTCGGGCCGACGCATATGGACTATCCGGGCACCATGTCGGCCGTCCACGCGGTTGCCCGATACGTCAGCCGCATTCTGGACGAGCAGTGACCGCGCGAGCATGGAGATGACCTGTTGAGCACCGATTACTACGCGCTCCTGGGCGTCTCGCGCGATGCCACCGCCGAGGAGATCAAGAAGTCATACCGCCGGCTGGCCCGTGAGCTGCACCCGGACGTCAACCCTGATCCGGAGCACCAGGAGCGGTTCAAGCTCGTCACCGCCGCCTACGAGGTCCTCAGCGATCCCGAGAAGCGCCAGATGTACGACCTCGGCGGCGATCCGCTCAGCGCGGCTCGCGGCGGCGGCTTCTCCAATCAAGGCTTCGACTTCGGCGACATCATGGACGCCTTCTTCGGGGGAGGGGGGCAGCGCGGTCCGCGCATGCGGGCGCGCCGCGGTCAGGACGCCTTGATCCGCTTGCAGGTCGACCTCGCTGATGCGGTCTTCGGAAGCACGCGCGACCTGACGGTCGACACCGCGGTCCGCTGCGCTGCATGTGACGCCGCTGGCACCGCGCCGGGCAGCACCACAGAGACCTGCGTGATGTGCAAGGGGCGCGGCGAGATCCAGCAGGTCCAGCGATCCTTCCTCGGCCAGGTCATGACCTCGCGACCCTGCCCGCAGTGCCAGGGATTCGGCACGACCATCCCGCACCCATGCCCGGAGTGCTCGGGCGACGGGCGCGTTCGCACGCGCCGCACGCTGACGCTGCAGATCCCGCCGGGCGTCGACACCGGCACGCGCATTCAGTTGACCGGCGAAGGCGAGGTCGGCCCCAACGGGGGACCGGCCGGCGACCTCTTCGTCGAGATCGTCGTTGCCGAGCACGACATGTTCGAGCGTCGGGGTGATGAACTCCACTGCATCGTCACGGTCCCGATGACGTCGGCTGCCCTTGGCACCAGCATGAGCCTCGACACCCTCGACGGCGCCACGTCAATCGACATCCGGCCGGGCACGCAGTCGGGGGAGACCCTGCTGGTCAAGGGCCAGGGAGCTGGTCGCCTGCGGTCAGCGGGGCGCGGCGACCTGCATGTCCACCTGCGGGTGCAGACCCCCACGCGGCTCGACCCCGAGCAGGAGGAACTGCTCCGCTCGTTCGCTGCACTGCGCGACGAGACGACTGTTCAGGTCGGGACGTCCTCGGCTGAGCCGGCGGGCGGGCTCTTCTCCCGGCTCAAGGACGCGTTCACCGCGAAGTGACCGCACCGGTGTTCATCGTGCCCGAGGCCGATCTCGCAACCGCGACGGTCGGCAGCATCGTGCGCGTCAGCGGTCCGGAAGGTCGGCACGCGATCACGGTGCGACGTCTGACGGCCGGGGAGTCCGTTGCCCTCGTCGACGGCACCGGGCGGCGGGCGTCGGGAGTCGTCGCCGATGTCGTGGACCGTCAGACCTTCGATGTCGATATCACTGCGTACGAGACCGAGCCCGCCCCGCAGCCGCGACTCGTGGTGGTGCAGGCCCTGCCGAAGGGCGAGCGCGGCGAGCTCGCCGTCGAGCTGCTCACCGAGGTCGGGGTCGACGTCATCGTCCCGTGGGCGGCGGCCAACTGCGTGACCCAATGGCGGCCCGACCGCACGGAGCGGGCTCACCGTCGCTGGGACGATGCAGCGGCGGCGGCAGCAAAGCAGGCACGCCGCGCCCGATTCCCCGTGGTCGCGGCGCTCGCGTCGACTTCCGATGTCGTGGCTCTCATCGCCTCGGCAGGACAAGCGCTGGTCCTGCACGAGTCCGCCACCGCCCCGATCGGCGAGGTCCGCGTCGTCGATGCAGGTGACCTCGTCCTCGTCATCGGTCCTGAGGGGGGCCTGACGCCGGTCGAGCTCGCCGCATTCGCGGAGGCCGGAGCCGGCGCTGTGCGGCTGGGACCGTCGGTGCTGCGCACCTCCTCAGCGGGCATGGCGGCGGCCAGCGTCGTTCTGGCTTCGAGCGGCCGCTGGTCCGTGGAAGGATGACGGAGTGACCGACTGCCTGTTCTG
>CAIVQM010000361.1 GCA_903908025.1 uncultured bacterium | reverse complement strand
CGGCGGCGGCGGCACCCGCGATATCCGGGAACCCGCCGACCCAGCCGCGGTCGGGATTCTCCTCGGGGCGCCAGCGGACGGTGGGACGGACCACGAGGATCCCCACGCCGGCCGGTCCGCCCCAGTCGCGGGCCGATGCGCACAGCACATCCCAGTCCTGGGGCACGGCACCTCGGCCGATCACCTGGACGGCATGGACGAGCAGGGGCACGCCGTGGGCCTGCGCGAGCGCGCGCGCGGCGGCCGTGGGCTGCCGGGTGCCGACCTCGCCGTTCGCGGCCTGGACGCACGCCAGGCCGGCGGGAGCCGCGAGCGCCGAGTCGAACGCGCCGATATCCAGCTGTCCGGTCCCGCTCACCGGAACCAGGTCCAGGCTGCTGGCCCAGCGTCGGGCCGGGCTCAGGACCGCCAGGCTCTCGACCGCGCTGGCGATGACTCGACGTTCGCTGCCTGCATCGAGCAGGCCCTGGATCGCGATCCCGACGGAGGTGGGGCCTGACGAAGTGAAGAACACCTCGGCTGGTCGGATGCCGAGGCTTGCCGCAATGCTCGCGCGGGCGGCGTCGAGGACCAGTCCGGCCCGCCGACCGGCGTGGTGCAGTCGGGCCGGGTCACTCCAGGCCTGGGCGGCGGCGGCCTGCCAGGCCGGGAGGGCCACCGGCAGGAGTGGCTGCCCGCCAACGGCGTCGAGGTACCCGAAGGGCGGTTCCGGCGGGGGCTCAGGCAGGGGCCTGGGCGTCGGATCGGCCGTCACATGGGTCACGGTAGTCCGGCCTCGATAACGACCCGATTTCGCCTCGTGGGCCACCCCACCTTCGCGACGTCGGGTGCGCTAGTCTGCCGACCGTCCACCAGCGTAGGAAGGCGATCCGTGCGGCAGTCAAGCCAGATGCGATTCGCAGTTGCACACCGCAGCCATCAGGGCGGGGTGCGCCGTCGGGCGCGCGTCGCGGCGATCGGGCTGGGAGCCCTCGCCATCACCCTCACGGCCTCGGGATGCACTGCGAACGAGGCCTTCTTCATGAACCTCCCCGATCCTGCGACCAAGGAGGGGGCGATCACCCAGAACCTCTGGCAGGGGTCCTGGATCGCCGCCTGGGGTGTCGGGATCGTCACGTGGGGCCTGATGATCTGGGCCTTCATCGCCTACCGTCGCCGGCACAAGGACGATGTGCCCGAGCAGACGAAGTACAACGTGCCGATCGAGATCCTTTACACGATCGTGCCGCTGATCATGATCCTCGGCCTGTTCTGGTTCACGGCGAAGGACCAGAGCGAGATCCTCGCCGTCAGCAACGATCAGGACCAGACGGTCAACGTGGTCGCCTACCGCTGGAACTGGGGCTTCAACTACCTGGATTCCGACGCCTATGCCGTCGGCACCCCCAACGCGCCGGCGGTACTCGTCCTCCCGGTCAACGAGAAGATCCGCTTCGAACTGACCTCGCCTGACGTGATCCACTCGTTCTGGGTGCCGGCGTTCCTCTTCAAGATGGACGTCATCCCGGGCAAGACCAACGTCTTCGAGCTCACGCCCGACAAGGTCGGCACCTATGACGGCAAGTGCGCCGAGCTCTGCGGAGTCGACCATTCCCGCATGCTCTTCACCGTCAAGGTCGTTGAGCGCGCCGAGTACGACGCCTACATCGCCGAGCTCAAGGCCCGCGGACAGAGCGGGATGCTGAACACCGGTCAGAGCAACAACGACGGCCAGATGCCCGATGAGAGGACGACATGACGATTCTGAGCGAGCGCGTCGTTCCGTCTGACCCGACGCCAGCGTCCGCACCGGATCCGCGCGTGCGCCGCCCCGGTGCGGCCTTCGTGCGCTGGATCACCTCGACCGACCACAAGGTCATCGGGTACATGTACCTGGGCCTGGCGAGTTTCTGGTTCGCGGGAGCCGGCCTCATGGCGCTGGCGATCCGCGCCGAGTTGACGGTGCCGGGGCTGCAGTTCCTGTCCCTCGACCAGTACAACCAGTTGTTCACCATGCACGGCACGGTGATGCTGTTCCTGTTCGCGACCCCGCTGTTCATCGCTTACGGCAACGTGATCATGCCCCTGCAGATCGGTGCGCCTGACGTGGCGTTCCCGCGGCTGAACATGCTGGGATTCTGGCTGTTCTTCTTCGGCGGGATCGCGGCGGCGAGCGGCTTCTTCACGCCGGGCGGAGCGGCCGCCTTCGGCTGGTTCGCCTACGCCCCGCTCAGCAACGCCATCTACTCGCCTGGCGCGGGTGGCGACCTGTGGCTGCTCGGTCTGGCGATGGGTGGCCTGGGCACCATCCTCGGCTCCGTCAACTTCGTCACGACGATCTTCTGCATGCGCGCCCCCGGCATGACGATGTTCCGGATGCCGGTGTTCAGCTGGACCATCTTCGTCACGAGCGTGCTCGTGCTGCTGTGCTTCCCGGTCCTCGCGGCAGCGCTGGCGCTGGCCTTCATCGACCGCAACTACGGGGCATTGGTCTTCGCCCCGGAGAACGGCGGGCCGATGCTGTGGCAGCACCTGTTCTGGTTCTTCGGCCATCCGGAGGTCTATATCCTGGCGCTGCCCTTCTTCGGCATCGCCAGCGAGATCATCCCGGTGTTCTCCCGCAAGCCGATCTTCGGCTACAAGGGTCTGGTGTTCGCCACGCTCGCGATCGGCGCCCTGTCGATGGCGGTCTGGGCCCATCATCTCTACGTGACCGGCTCGGTATACCTGCCGTACTTCGCCATCATGACGATGCTGATCGCGGTCCCCACGGGCGTGAAGTTCTTCAACTGGATCGGCACGATGTGGAAGGGATCGGTCTCCTTCGAGACACCGATGCTCTTCACGATCGGCTTCCTTGTCACGTTCCTGTTCGGCGGACTGACGGGCATCATCCTGTCGGCGCCGCCCCTGGACTTCCACGTGTCGGACAGCTACTTCGTCGTGGCGCACTTCCACTACACGGTGTTCGGCACGATCGTGTTCATGTTCTTCGCGGGCCTGTACTTCTGGTGGCCGAAGATGACCGGGCGCATGCTCGACGAGCGGCTGGGCAAGTTCCACTTCTGGACGCTGTTCATCGGCTTCCAGGTCACCTTCCTCATCCAGCACTGGCTGGGCGTCATGGGCATGCCGCGTCGTTACGGCGACTACCTGCCCTACGACAACTTCGAGTTGTTCAACCAGATCTCGACGGCCGGTTCGCTGCTGCTCGGGATCTCGACATGCTTCTTCATCTGGAACGTCCTCAAGACCTGGCGCTCGGCACCCCTCGTGACGGTCGACGATCCGTGGGGCTGGGGCGGCTCGCTTGAGTGGGCCACCTCCTGCCCGCCGCCGCGTCACAACTTCACGTCGCTGCCTCGGATCCGTTCGGAGCGGCCAGCCTTCGACCTGCACCATCCCGAACTGGCGGCAGCGGGGGCCCACGCGGTCACCGCAGCCAGCGCGGCACCGGTTGAGGGAGGTCAGGTATGAAGGTCGGCGGCATCATCTTCGCCATCGGGGCGGCCTTCTTCATCATGATCTCGGGCGTCTACTGGCTCGTGTCGCATGACCCGATCGGCACCACAGCGCTCGCCCTGTGCGGCGGCCTGGCCATCCTGGTGGCGTTCTACGTGCTGTACACCTCGAAGCGACTGTCCCCGATGCCCGAGGACCGGATGAATGCCGAGGTTGACGAGGCTGATCCCGAGTACGGCTTCTACAGCCCGCACTCGTGGTGGCCGCTGTTCCTCGGCTTCGCCTGCGTCGTCGTGGTCTTCGGACTGGTGTTCGCCGTCTGGCTGATCGTCCTTGGCGTCGTGCTGCTGATGCTCTCCATCATCGGCTGGGTGTTCGAGTACTACCGGGGCGACTTCGCCCAGTAGCAGTCCCGCCTGACCCAGCCGAGCCACGCCCGTCGGCTGGCAGGTTAGGGAACCTGCCCGTCGTACCCTTACCCTTGTGGCTGACCCTCCAGCCCCTCAAGGAGTGCACTCGTGGCTGTTCCTGCGCGTCGCTTGGCGCTCGGCCTGGGCGTTCTCGCTCTGGCCGTGAGTGCCTGCGCCCCAGCGGCCTCCGTCGAGTTCCAGACCGTCGTGCCATCCGAGCAGTCACGCGCGACCATCAGCGCATTGCCCAGCGGCGACAGGAAGGTCGATCCGTCCCAGCGGATCACGGTCACCGCAACCGAAGGCCAACTCGCCACGGTGACGGTCATGGGGCCCAAGGGGCCGCTCGCCGGTGAGCTGTCGGCGGACGGTTCCACCTGGACGGCGAAGCGCGCCGGCCTGGCCTTTGGCTCCACGTACACCGTCGAGGCGACGGCGATCGACCCGCGAGGGGTGGCGACCACTCAGTCGGACGCCTTCCGCACGGTCGAGCCGAAGGCCTTCTTCGAGGCGTCGGTCCAGCCCAGCAGCGGGACCACCGTGGGTATCGGCATGCCGATCACGCTGACATTCGACCACGCGGTGAATAACAAGGAGGAGGTCGAGCGGGCGCTGGTCGTCTACACGCCGACTCCGATCGAGGGCGCTTGGTCCTGGACGGGCGACACGGTGGCCAGATTCCGGCCCAAGAAGTACTGGCCCGGCGACATCGACGTGAGCGTCGCGATGAACCTCAAGGGCGTCAGGGCGGCCAAGGGCGTCTTCGGTGACCGTAACCGCCTGTCGACCTTCCACATCGGATCGGCCATGGTCATCAAGGTCGATGCGGCTTCCCATCAGGCCAAGATCATCCAGGACGGCAAGAAGGTCCGCACGATCCCCGTCACCACCGGCAAGGCGG
>CAIVQM010000360.1 GCA_903908025.1 uncultured bacterium | reverse complement strand
TTCGAGGTTGCGGCCGATGACGAGTTCGATGAGCTCTTCCTCGGACAGCCCCTCGACGGGCCGCGTGATGATGTGCTTGCCGTCGCGGAGCACCGTGACGGAGTCGGCCATCTCGAATACCTCGTCGAAGTGGTGCGAGACGAACAGCACCGCCACTCCGGAGTCAGCGACGCGTCGCACCAAGGAGTACAGCCGCTGGGCCTCGGCATCAGGAAGGTTCGCAGTGGGCTCGTCAAGGATCAGCATCCGCACGGGGCTGCCGCGGTCGGACATCGCCCGGGCGATGGCTACAGCCGTGCGCTCGGACATCTGCAGGCCGGCGACCGGCACGCGGACGTCGATGTCGTAACCAAGGGCGGCGAGGGCCTCGCGGGCTGTAGCCCGTTCCTTGCGCCAGTTGATCGTCTTCAGGCCCCGGGTGATGTAGCCCTGGCCCATGGCCATGTTGTCGACGGCGTCGAGGTTTCCGACGAGCCCGAGGTCCTGATGCACGAAGCGCAGGCCGACGGCCTCGCTCGCGATCGGGTCGAGGAAGGGGAGGGTCTCGCCGCCGACCGATGCCTCGGTTCCCGGCTCGGGCTCGTGGAAGCCGGCCAGGATCTTGATCAGGGTGGACTTCCCGCAGCCGTTCTGGCCGACGAGTGCCCGGACCTCGCCAGGGGCGACGTCGATGCTGACATCGTCGAGTGCAACCTGCGCACCGAAGATCTTCGAAGCATGCAGGACCGACAGGGCCGTCGTCATTTCGCCTCCCTCATAACCGCTAGAACACTACAGGCGAAAACCGAATATGCAAGGTCTTCCAAGTACTTGCCGGTCACGATCCGGTACCGGCTTCGTCCAGGCCGACGCGGGCATGGGCCGCTGCCAGCCGAGCCAACGGGATCCGCTGGGGCGAGCAGGAGACGTAGTCGAGCCCCAGACCCTCGCAGATGGCGATGGATGACGGGTCGCCGCCGTGCTCCCCGCAGATGCCCAATTTGATGTCGGGGCGCACGGAGCGGGCCTTCGTCACGGCGTATTCCATCAGCACCGCAACGCCCTGGTCGTCGAGTTCGGCGAACGGGCTGGCCGTCATCAGGCCCTTCTCCAGATAGGTGCCGAGCATGCGTCGCTCGACGTCGTCCCGTGAGAAGCCATAGGTGAGCTGGGTCAGGTCGTTGGTGCCGAAGGAGAGGAACTCCGCCCACTGCGCCAGCTTGTCGGCCATCAGGGCAGCACGGGGTGTCTCGACCATCGTCCCGATCTTGAACGGCACGAGGACGCCGGTGCGGGACGCGACCTCCTGATTCACCCGCCGAATCAGCCGGAGCATCATCACGAGCTCCTCCGGGATCGACACCAGCGGGACCATGACCTCGAGTTCGGGTCGGACATCGTGCTCCGACACCACATCGACCCACGCGTTGAACAGGCCCTCCACCTGCGCCGGGTAGAGACCCTCGTGCATCAGGGCGAGGCGGACGCCACGCACCCCGAGCATCGGGTTCTCCTCGTGCAGGTGCTCCAGCATGCGGGCCTGATGCTCGTCCTCGGCATCGGCAGCTGTCGCAGGCAGGAACTCGTGCATGGGTGCGTCGAGCAGCCGGACGGTCACGGGGCGATCGCCCACGGCGAGCAGCAGTTCGCGGAAGTCCTCGCGCTGGGCATCGGCAAGGGCCGCCAGCGCGGCCGCCTCTGCGTCGAAATCGTGCGACAGGATCACCCGCCGCACCAAGGGCAGCCGGTCGCCGAGGAACTGGTGCTCGGTGCGACAGAGCCCAATTCCCTCTGCACCGTTGTCGATCGCGGTGGTCGCATCTACTCCGGTGTCAGCATTGGCCCGCACACCCAGGCGACGGGAGTCGTCAGCCCAGCCAAGCAACGTGGTGAGGCTCGGCGACGGGCCCGGACGCTCGATGGACAACTCACCGACGTAGGCGATTCCGGTGGCCCCGTCAATCGACAGGATGTCGCCGGCGTTGAGCACGTGCTCGCCCGCGGTGACGGTTCCGGCCTCACGATCGATCCGCATACCGCTGGCACCGCAGACGGCCGGCCGTCCCATCCCGCGAGCGACCACGGCCGCATGCGAGGCGGACCCGCCGTTGAGCGTCAGGATTCCCGCCGCAGCCATCATTCCCGGCAGATCGCCCGGCGTGGTCTCGCTCATCACGAGGAGGGCAGGCTCGCCGGCCTCCATGTACTCGACGGCGGCCTCGCTGTCGAGGGCAATCCGGCCCACGGCCGCACCCGGCGATGCACCAAGGCCCGAGACGAACGGGATCTCGTCGCCGGTGAGCTTGGGCTGCGGGTGGAGGAGCTCGAGGACATGCACGGGCGACGTACTCCGCACCGCCTCGACCTCGTCGGTGATGCCACGAATGGCGAGGTCGACGGCGAGGCTGGTGGCGACACGGGCATTGGGCCGGCGCATCTGCTCCAGTCCCACGAGGGCCAGACCGTCCGGGCCGTACTCGAAGTCGACGATGACGGAACTGCGCAGTCGACCCTCGAGCTCAGCGAGAACCCCGGTGAGCATCTCGACCCCGTCGGGCAGCTCGCTCAGCGGATGACCCGTCGGCTGACGCTCGCCGCTCCAGCGGAATCCGTGGTGGAAGGCACCGTTGGGCGCGAAGTGGCCCGATGCCATGTCCCGCGACACCGCGAAGCCGTGGCCCTCATCATCGTGCTCGGTGACGACGACGGTCTCGAGGTGAAGGGCGAGCGGCAGGTCCGGTGGCAGGTTCTGCTTCTTGCGGGCACGGGCGGCGCGCGGCGAGTTCCATCGCTCGATCATGGCCTTCGCCCCGGCAGCAACCTGCTCGGATCGCTTGCTGGGGAAGGGCGACGAGCCCTTCTCCTCGCAGAGGCGCTTGAACGGCTCAACTCGCTCGATCACGTCGGGGTAGTCGAAGTCCAGGGTGCCCAGGTCCTCGCCAGGCACGCCCAGGGCGTGCTCCGCAATGAATACCGCGGTCTTCCACCAGGCGCTGCCAAGGTCGCTGCGCGCTTTTGCCCCCAGCCCGTCGGGGATGATGCTGCGGCGCAATCCCAGACAGACGAGGTCGGGCGGCAGACCCGCTGCCTCGACGGGTGCGCTGGCACTGAGCCTCAGCAGGACGAGCCCGCCGGTGTCCGTCGTGCCGCTGATCTGCCGGCCGGAGATGCTCTCCAGCAGGTTCATGGCGGCCTTGGCGCGATCGGGCGAGGTGAAGCCCGGAACGTTGGGGACAGGAATGGTCAGGCCGGCGCCCACCGGCAGCCCAAGGCCCGCCAGGATCTCCAGCTGAATGCCGCGCGTGCAGAGCGAACGCTCGTCCAGTCCGCGCTCCAGACCGCTACCGAACGGGACCAGGCCGACGTCGTCGACTGGCTGGGTCCAGGAGGCTGGGGTCACGCGCCCGCACCCGAGACGAGTCGCTCCTCCAACTCCTCATCCTCCTTGCGGGACATGCCGATAGTGAGGAGGAGTTCCTGATGAATGTGCATCCACACAGTGTGGTACGAATCCTTGAGCGGCGAGGCCAGCCAGGAATCATCTCCGTCGTCGAGCTTGGCCAGCGATTCCGTGAGCTGGCTCCGGTAGCCCGCCATCCGCGGGATGTCCTCGGTGAAGCGCTTCAGCAGGGGCGCGACCGAATCGTCGATGTCATCCAGACGATCGCGGATGTCCGCGTCGTAGTTCTCGTCCGCGTGATCGTTGACGCTGCCGTCGGGGCGCACCTGCCAGGCGGTGCACAGGTCGCGGAGCTGGCGGTTGACCGGCAGGAAGCGGTGGAAGGTCGCCATGATCCGTTCGCGTTCCGGGGCATCGTCCGGCAGCCGCAACTGCTCGGCCACGAAAGTCGTCCCGGCCGGTGTCGGCATCATGATCGGCCCCTTGATGAGGATCAGGCCGGCATCGGCAAGGGCCTGCTGCTCGGCCGTGGCCTCGCCGCGAGCCATACCGCGCACAACCATGGTCACGAGAGCATCGCGCTCATCGTTCGCCAGGACCACGTCAGTCATCTATTCCTCCGCACCCGGGGCCGCAGCGAAGCACGGCCAGTCACTAGGAAGTCCTACTATCGCAGACGTCGAGGTGTATTTATAGAGGAAGCCTAAAGAAACCCCTACCCCGGGGGGCCAGCCGCGGCTACCATCCCGGAACACCGCTCCCGCCTCGCCCATCCGCGCCCGCCCCCGAACACTGAGGATTCGACATGAAGGCAGTTCAACTCGTCGCGTGGCACTCCGACCCCGCACTCGTGGAGGTCGACGTCCCCACGGCCGGGCCCGGGCAGGTCGTCCTCAAGGTCGCCGGCGCGGGCCTGTGCCACAGCGACCTCCACCTGCTCCATGACTTCGCCAACGGCATGTTCCCCTGGGGCCCGCCCTTCACCCTCGGCCACGAGAACTCCGGCTGGGTCCACCAGGTGGGGGCCGGCGTAGAGGGCCTGTCGATCGGACAGCCAGTAGCCGTGTTCGGCCCGTGGGGTTGCGGACACTGCGCCGCGTGCGATCGCGGCCAGGACACCTACTGCCACGCCCCGACCGACTCGTACGGCTCTGCCTTCGGTGGCGGCCTCGGTGTCGACGGCGGCCAGGCCGAGTTCATGCTGGTCCCCGATGCGCGGTTCCTGGTCCCCATCCCCGACGCCCTCGATCCGGTCGCGGCCGCTCCGCTCACCGACGCTGGGTTGACCCCGTACCACGCCGTGAAGATGTCCCTTCCGAAGTTGATGCCCGGCAGCACCGCACTGTGTATCGGCGTCGGCGGCCTGGGCCACATGGGCGTTCAGTTCATCAAGGCGCTGTCGTCCGCGAACATCATCGCCATGGACCTCAAGGACGAGGCCCTCGCGCTGGCCACCGCATGCGGCGCCGACCTGACGATCCGCGGTGACGCCGAGGACGCGGTAGCCCAGGTGAAGGAGGCCACCGGCGGCCGGGGCGCCGACGTCGTGATCGACTTCGTCGGCCTTGACGCCACCCTCGCCCAGGCAGCCGCCTGCGCCAAGGTCCAGGGCGACATGACGATCGTCGGCGTGGGTGGCGGCTCCTTCCCGATGAGCCTGTTCTCCCCGCCCTACGAGTGCAATGTGCGGTCCATCTACTGGGGTACCCGCAGCGAGCTCGGCGAGGTGCTGGCCCTGGCCGCAAAGGGCCTGATCACCCCCGAGTACTCCACGTACTCACTCGATCAGGCACTCGATGCGTACGCGGCGATGGAAGCCGGGAAACTGAAGGGCCGCGCGGTCATCGTCCCGTAAGACCGTCTCCAAGGAAACTGCCAATTCATCTAGATGAATTGGCAGTTTCTTTGGTTCCTGTGCGGTAACCGCGTGCCATAGTTGCCCGTGCCCACCACCCCCGCCCCACTTCGCGCCGCCCTTGAGCCGATCACCATCGGGACGATGAACTTGTCGCACCGGCTGTTCGTGCCCACACATGGAGGCGGTGCGGGCTCGCTTTCGGGTGACGATGCCCGGTTCGAGGCGCTCGTTGACTACTGGCTTTCGCGGGTCGATGACGGCTTCCAGTGGATCGGCGGGCCCCCCTGCCATGTTCGGCACATCCAGATCCCGGGCTTCGAGGCCACCGGGATCGGCGCGATGGGCAAGCAGGACGGCAACTTCCGGCATCCCGCCTTCCACGACCGCATGTCGACCTTCGTCGAGCGGGTACATGCCAAGGGTGCCTACCTGGGGATCCAGTTGCTCCAGCAGGGCGGCATGCCGAGCGCGCCGTCGTCCACGTTCTCCGGATTCCTCGACCACCGCGGCGTCCATGTGATGAGCCACGACGAGGTCCGCTGGGTGATCAACGAGTACATCGAGTCGGCCGTGATCGCGGCTGAGACGGGACTCGACTGCCTTGAGCTGCACGCCAACCACGACGACATCATCGAATGGTTCCTCTCTCCGCTCACCAACACCCGCACTGACGAGTACGGCGGCTCCTACGAGAATCGCCGAAGGTTCTTGCGAGAGATCACCAACGGAGTCCGCGCACGCGTCAAGCGTCCGATCACGTTCGGCCTGCGCCTGACCCTCGACCAGGACATGGACGGCGGCTACGAGCTCGACGAGTGCGTCCGCCTGATCCAGTCCTTCGAGGCCGACGGGACCGTTGACTACGTCAACCTCGATATGGGCGGGAACTGGGGTGCCATCAGTTACCTGCAGCACGGCATCTACCCCGAGGCCGCCTGGGCACAGATGTGTGGTGAGGCGAAGGCGTCGACCAACCTGCCCGTCCTGTACGCCGGTCGTGTCGTGCATGCGGAGACGGCCGAGCGCGTCATCGCCAGCGGCCAGGCCGACATGGTCGGCATGGTCCGCGCGCTCATCGCCGACAACCAGTGGCTGCGCAAGGCACGCGACGGGCGCGCGGACGAGGTCCGGCCCTGCATCGCGCTCAACGACTGCATCCACCGCTACACGCTTGAAGGCCTGTCGTTCGGCTGCGGGGTCAACCCGCAGGCCGGGCGCGAATCGCTGCCGTCGGTGCGCGTCGCCGACAAGCGCAAGAAGCTGCTCGTCGTCGGCGGAGGTCCGGCCGGCATGGAGCTGGCGGCCAATGCGGCTGAGCGCGGTCATGACGTCCAACTGTGGGAGGCGAAGGCCGAACTGGGTGGCCGCTTCGCCGTTGCCGCAGAACTCCGCGCAAACGCCCCCTACCGCGACTGGATCGACTGGTCGGCAGCACGCCTGCCTCGCCTCGGCGTCGATACCTACCTTGGCCGTCGCGCAGAAGTGCGTGCGGTGCTCGACGGCGGGTTCGATGTCGTCGCCTTCGCCACCGGTGCGCGTGGACGGCGGCCCGGCATCCCCGGCGAGTACCTCCCGCATGTGACGGGCGCAGACGCAGTGGTCCTCGGTACCGCCCGACCACTCGGTCGGCGCGTGCTCGTCATTGCCGTCGATGACGGACCGGCACCGCTGACCGTCTCGGACCACATCGCCCATCTTGGCCACGAGGTCGTCCTCGCTTTTGAGACACCAGGTCCGTCACCCCTCGTCGGCAAGTACTCCGCGGGCGCCATGTTCGAGAGCCTCGACGAGGCTGGGGTGGAGATCCTGCAGATGGCAGTGGCCACCGAGATCCGACAGACCGAGGTGGAGTTCGCACACGCCTACAGCCGCCGACGCTTCACCGTCGATGGCATCGACTCCGTGGTGCTCGTTGCGGGCGGGATCGGTAACGACGCGCTCTACCGCGCGGTGTCCTCCCACCATCCGGACACACACCTGCTGGGCGATGCATTCGCTCCGCGGCGCATGACCTTCGCGACCAAGCAGGCCTTCGAGTTGGCCCAGCTCATCTGATCTTGAGGTTGGCGGCACTTCGCGGCACGAAAAGGCCCGCCAACCTCAAGGCTGGCGGGCCTTTTCACGAGTGCCGCGGTGACTACACGACCTCGATGACCTCGATGGTGCCCTTGGCGCCGTCGACACGAAGGAGGTCGCCGGACTTGAACATCTGCGTCGCACCCGGCAGGCCGGCCACGCATGGGATGCCGAGCTCACGAGCGACGATCATCGCGTGCGAGCCCATCGAGCCGGTGTTGACGATGACCGCCGAAGCAACCATGAACAGCGGCGTCCATGACGGATCGGTCTGCGGGGCGACGAGGATCTCGCCCGGCTGGAAGTCGCCGATCGCGTCGGTGCCGAGGACGACGCGTGCCCGGCCCTCGACGATGCCCTGCGATGCGGCCGCACCGTTCAGTACCGACCCAACCGTGGCGCGCGCAACGGCGTTGTCGCCCTTGCGGGGCACGCTGGAGATTGGCGGGATCGGCTTGCTGCCGTCGAGGAAGGTCGGCACCTCAAGGTCCTTGAGGGCGTTCCAGTCGGTCTCGCGCTGGCGGAGCACCTCGCGCAGGTGCGTCGCACCCAGCGCCAGGCCATCGAGCTCAGAATCCAGTGCAATGAAGATCTGACGCGGGTGATCGATGACGCCCGCTGCTGCAAGGCGCTCGCCCAGCTCGATCAGCGCCATGCGTGCCTCGTTCATGATCTTGATGCAGCTGGACTTGCCGCTCTCCCGCCAGCCGGCAAAGCGACGGGCCGAGCCGACTGCTCCGCGGAAGGCCGCCTCGGTCGCAGCGTCCATACCCTCCGTGGCCTCGAGCATCGCCTTGTCGGTTGCAGCGGCATGCGCGGCCTGATTCGCCGACGGCGACTCGTCATCACCGAGCTGGCGCATCTTGTCGATCAGGGCGAGAGCAAGCGACGGCTTGGACTCCCAGGACTCGGTGCCCAGATCCCACTCTGAGGGACCGCGGTAGCCGAACTCCTCGATGAAGGCTGCGAAGTCGCTCCAGAAACCGCCCGTTGCCGTCGGCAGTTGCGCC
>CAIVQM010000359.1 GCA_903908025.1 uncultured bacterium | reverse complement strand
GAAGGTCACAGCACCCCTGCGCAAGTTCAAGGGCCGGGGAGCGTAACTCCCCGGCCCTTGAACGCGATGCTGTCAGCGCGTCAGCGGCGCGGCTTCCGCGGTGGGTTGGTGACGGTGATCGTGTAGGTCTCGCTGCCGGGCGTGAGTGTCGCGTTGCCGGGCGTGATGGCCGTGACCTGGCACTGGCCAGCACTCAGCGCGGTGAGTACTGCACCCGCGATGACGCAGGGACCCTGCTCACTGAACACGACCGGAGTGCCCGACGCGCTCGCGCCGACCAGAGTGACCGTGGAACCGGCCGTCATGGAAATGGGCTGGGCGATGGACCACACCGGCTGGGTGGGCGGGTTGACGGTGATGTTGTCCGCCGCACGAGCCGGCAGCACGCTTACGACCTGGCTGGATGTGCCGCTGGCCGGCTGCTGACCGACGGTCGTCGGCTTGGCAGCGGTGTAGCTCACCGCGATCGTGTGCACGCCGGATGAAGGGGGCGCCCACTGAAGGGTTGCGACACCATTGGCCGTCGGGATCGACCCGCTGATGCCCGCGCCGTCCATGGTGAAGGCGACCGTTCCATCAGCGAAGCCCGCTCCGAGAACGGCCTGCATCACGGTGGGCGTCCCTACGAAGAGATTCGCGGGCCAGCGGAGGCTGACGGGCGCATCAGCGGAGTTCACGTTGGGCTGCGAGATCGGGCTGGTCGATGCCCCCTGCCCACCGGAGGCCGGTGTGTAACTCGCCTTGATCGCGATGGGACCACCCGCCGTCGGCGTCCAGGGGACGGTGGCGGTCGAGGTGCTGCTGCCGAAGGAGCCGGTCAGGGCCGCAGCCGCCAGGGGAGCGCCACCACCGGTCGTCAGTGCGACAGACCCGGTTGGCGCGAGGGTGCCGATGGGAGCAACAACACCGACGAGCAGGTTGTTGTTGACGTTCAGTTGGAGGCTGTTCTGCGCGAGCAGCACCGTGTAGGTCGGCATGGGAACGACGGTCGCTGCCGTCGAGCCCGCGCTGGCGATGGTGCCGAGGCCGTTGATGGTCCAGGCGCCGGCCGCGGTAGGCGTCCAGACCACGGCGCCGAAGCCGTTCGAGCCGATCGTGGTCTGCAGGGTCTGGGCGGCCGCCCCGATCTGCAGGCCGATGGTGACGACCTGACCGACCGCTGTGGGTGCCTTGATCGTGATGATCTCCGATACGCCGACCATCCCGTTGGGCGCGGCGATGAAGGAGTTGGATGCGGCGCTGGCCGTCGGCACGGTTGCGAGGCCGAGTGCGGCAGCTATCCCCACGGCGAGCGCGGCGGAGCCGATTCGCGTGCGAAGGGACGGGGACATGGTCACGGACATGAAGCCTCCTTGGTGGTCTTCAACGAGGGTACCGACGGAGTAGGGCATTTCGCCGCACATCGGCCGGGGATGCGGCGGGTAGGATCGCGGCTGTCATGAGGAAGCGGGGTGCAGGCGCGTGCTGAGCGACCTCTACACCCGTCGGGCGCTGGTCTGGGCCTTCGCCAACCGTGACTTCGCCACCCGCTATCGCGCCAGTGTGCTGGGCTGGGCCTGGTCGCTGATCCAGCCGCTGGCCACGCTGATCGTCTTCGCCGCGGTATTCACCGTGGTCTTCCGCATCCAGGCCCCGCCGCTGGGCAATGGCAACGGCTCGTCCTACGCGGCGTTCCTGTTCACCGGGCTGGTGACGTGGAACCTGTTCTCCAGCCTGCTCAACCTGTCGATGTCTCAGCTCAAGTCGAACGGCGAACTGCTGAAGAAGGTGCAGTTCCCGGCATGGACGCCGATCCTCGGTGCGTCCATCGTCCAACTCGTGCAGATCCTGCTGGAACTCGCCGTGCTGATCGCGATGTTCCTCTACCTGCGCAATGTGGGCTGGACGTGGATCCTGGCCATCCCGATCCTGATCGGCGCGCTGCTCTTCTCGCAGGGCCTGGGCCTGATGCTGTCGATCGTCAACGCTCGCTACGGCGACGTTCAGTACATCGTGGCGGTCGTGCTGGGTGCGCTCTACTTCCTCACGCCGGTCCTTTACCCGATGAGCATGATCGAGGGGAAGAACGAGATTCTCGGCTGGATCATCCGGCTCAATCCGATGTCCTGGTACGTGCAGGCGATGCACGATGCGATGTACTCGCTCGTCGCACCGTCGGCTCTCGTCATCGGCGGACTGCTGCTCGGCGGCTTCCTCACCTTCTGGGCGGGCTTCGCCATCTTCAACCGCTGGAGCGAGGACATCGGGGAGATGCTGTGACCCAGACCTCCGCCGATCCCGCCGTCGACCTGCGTGGTGTCGGGAAGCGCTTCCAGCGCCACACAGATCGCCGCAACTCACTCAAGGAGCGGATCGTCCGCGGCCGGGCCCGCAGCTCTGAGGACTTCTGGGCCGTGCGCGATGTCACGCTGCAGATCCCCAAGGGCAGTGTCTACGGACTGATCGGCCACAACGGCTCGGGCAAGTCGACGCTGCTCAAGATGATCGGCGGCATCTACCGACCGAGCGAGGGCTCGATCACGGCCCAGGGTCGCGTCGCAGCGCTGATCGAGTTGGGTGCGGGCTTCCACCCGGATATGACCGGACGCGAGAACATCGCGCTCAACGGCTCGATCCTGGGCATGCCGCGCAAGGAGATCTCCGCCGTCACCGAGGAGATCATCGAGTTCAGTGGGCTCGGCGACTTCATCAACGACCCGGTCAAGCACTACTCCAGCGGCATGTACGTGCGCCTTGGCTTCTCCGTCGCGGTTCACATGAAGCCCGACGTCCTGCTCGTCGACGAGGTGCTCGCCGTCGGTGACGAGGAGTTCCAGCGAAAGTGCTTCGACCATCTGTACGCGCTGCGCCGGTCGGGTCGCACGATCATCGTCGTCAGCCATGGCCTGGGCCAGCTCGAGGGACTGTGCGACGAGATCGCCTGGCTCGAGCGCGGTGTTGTGCAGGAGCATGGCACTGCGGTTGAGACGATCGCTTCCTACCTGCGGCGCGTCAACGCCGAGGAGTCGGCGCGCAACCCGATGGTCGCTGCCGTGCGTGGCGAGGACGACGAGAGCGTCCGCGCCGGTGACCAGAGTGTGCATGTCACCACTGCGACCATCACCGACCTCGACGGCACTCCCCTGACCCATGCCGAGACCGACACCACCTTCCAGATCCGACTTGGGATCACGGCAGCCGAGCCGACCCTCGGCCCGAATGTGCGGGTCGCCCTGCAGCATGACTCCGGCACGCTCGTCTCAATGCTCAGCAACCACCGATGGGGCGTCGACTTCGGCACGATCCAGGGCGACCACACCGTGTCGATGGCCATCACCGACAACCCGCTGCTCCCAGGCCGCTACCGGGTGCATGTCGATATCTTTGACTACACCGGCTCCAAGCTCCTCGACTCCTGGAACGACGCGGTCGAGTTCGCTGTGCGCAGTCCCCGTGGCGAGATCGGGCAGGGCCTGATCGACCTCCCCGTCGAGATCACCTTCGACTGATCGCCATGGTCTCCGAGTCGAATCCGCTGATCAAGGCGAAGCGCAGGGCCGGTCGCGTCAAGCGGTGGGTCAAGCGCAAGGTGTACGAGCGCAATATCGGCAAGCAGTACAAGGCCTGGCTGGTCGATGCCGCGCAGGTCGTTCCCGGGACGACGAGCTACCTCACCACCATCTCGATCATCGTGCCGGTCTACAACCCGCCGGTGAAGTTCCTTCGCGAATGCCTGGAGTCGGTGGTCGAACAGCAGGCGCGCAACTGGCAACTCGTGGTGGCGGACGACGGCTCGACGAAGCAGGAGGTAACCGAATTCCTCGCCGCCTTCGCCCAGCAGCACGAGGGCGACGCGCGGATTGTCATGGTGCGCAAGGAGAATGGCGGCATCTCGTCAGCGCTGAACGCGGCGCTGGAACTCGCGACGGGTGACTATGTCGGGATGCTCGACCACGACGACATCCTCGACCGCCGGTGCATCGACGCGTTCTCGCGCGCACTTGAGGAGAATGCGTTCCCCGATGCGGTCTACTCCGACGAGGACAAGGTCAATCCGCGCGGCGAGCACTACGAGCTCTACGCCAAGCCGGGCTTCAGCCCCGAACTGCTGCTCACGCAGATGTACCTGTGCCACTTCACGATCTTCCACACCGAGGCGGTCAAGGCTGCGGGTGGTCTTCGCTCCGAGATGGATGGCGCACAGGACTTCGACCTCGCCCTGCGCCTGCTTCCCACACTTGATCGCGTCGTGCATCTTGCGCGGCCGTACTACCACTGGCGGGCGTGGGCGGAGTCGACCGCGCTGACGATCGACGCGAAGCCGTGGGCCCAGGATGCGGGCGCACGGGCGCAGCAGGCGCATCTCGACCGCACGTTCGCGGGCGGAGTGGTCACCCCCAGTCGAACTCGTGGGCTGAACGAAGTGCACCCGCGTGTTGACGGTGACCCGGTGGTGTCGGTGATCATCCCGACCATCGGAACTCCGAACGACGCCGGCACCGCACGCTTCATCGACGATGCCGTGCACTCGCTCATGACGAACGAGACGAGCGCGACTTTGGAGATCATCGTCGTCACGACGGGCGTGATCCCCGATGTGCGCGTCGACCTGCACGGCAAGCACACGCTGAAGCACGTCGTCTACCGCACCGAGCGGTTCAACTTCTCGCAAGCGATCAACACCGGGCGCGCTGCCGCGACAGGCGACTACCTGCTGCTGCTCAACGACGACACCACCGTGGCCGAGCCGAATCCCGTGACCCGGATGCTCGAACTCGGCCAGATTGATGGAGTCGGCATCGTCGGCTGCAAGCTGACCTACCCCGACGGACGCTTCCAGCATGCGGGCATGGTGCTGCTGCCCAGCGGCCCGACCCATTGCTGGATCGCGAAGCCGGGCAAGGACCCTGGCTACTTCGGCTCGACTCTCACCCCACGCAACTACCTCGCCGTCACGGCGGCGGCGATGCTGGTCGCCACCGATGTGTTTGACGGCGTCGGCGGCTTCGACGAGGCATTCGCGCGCGACTACAACGACGTCGACTTCTGTCTGCGGGCCCACCAGGCCGGTCATCGCGTAGCGTGGACGCCCTACGCACACTTCACCCACTACGAGGGCGCGACGATGGCACGCAAGAAGTCGGATCCCGCGGAGGCGCAGTTGTTCCGCGAGCGGTGGGCGGCCGCGTACCCCGTCGACCCGTACTACTCCCCCGCACTCAATCAGGACCTCGCCCGTATCTACGAGGCGCTGTGACCGACGAATCCGCGGCGACGCCCGCGACCATCCGATCCCGCCGCGGACGCGCGCTCGTCGTGATCGGCGATCCGGCCCTGCTGACCATGGATCGGCTCAGCGAGTTCACCAGCCGCATCGACACCGATGCCCGCATCGCCTCGCTCTCACTCGTCAGCGGACCATCGCGTCAGGGCCGTTGGCTCCGCGGCTCCGCGCCCGCTGGGCCGCTCACGGCGATAGCGACGGACCTGCAGGATCTGGTCGGCCCGCTCGACGCGGATGACGAGGTGGCTGTGGCAGCGTGGCTGCGCAAGGCATCCGAGCGCGGCCTGTGGCACGACTGGTGGGTCACCGACGGCACCGATGTCACCCGCGCCGAGGGTGCGCGTCCCCCGTCGGACCTCGATCTCCTCGAGGCCGACGATCCGAGCTCGGCGCACCACCTCGCCCTTCGGCAGTACTCCCCCAAGGCCGGGCGCTTGACCGTGACGGTCGACGTGACCTGGCTGGGTCCCTACGAGACGGGCGCTCAGGTCCTCACCACCGCGGCTCTCGGTGCCCTGGCCCTGCAGGACGAGATCACTGGCATCCGACTGGTCGGCCTTGCCGAGCTGCCGCCCTACGCCGCGCACCTTGCATCGCATCACAAGGTCGAGGTGTTCGGTCCGGACGACGAGCCGCCGCGCTCCGATATCGTCTGGTACCCGAACCAGATCGACGGTCGCAGCAACATCGCGGCCGCACGTCGGCTCGGTGCCCGCATCGTCGCGACCTACCTCGACCTCATCGCCTACGACATCCCGCGCTATCACGGCTCGGCCGATGCGTGGCGCGCCTACCGCGCCTTGCAGCGTCGCATCGCGTTGAGCGTCGATGGCATCACCGCGATCAGTGCCGATGTCGCGACGCGACTGCTCGACGAGGTGCCGCGGCTCGAGCCCGATCGCGTGCTGGCTCTGCCACTCGGTCTCGACCACGTGTCCTTCGATCTCGCTCCGCAGGAGCCGGACGAGGATCTCGCGGAGACCGTGAAGTCATTGGGCGGCAAGCGCTTTGTCGTGGTGCTGGGCAACGACTTCCAGCACAAGAACCGTGACTTCGCGATCAGAGTCTGGGAAGCCGCTCTGCAGGCGGGGCAGCCGTGTGATCTCGTGCTCGCGGGCCTGCACGTGAAGGGCAGCAGCTCGAAGGAGCAGGAGGACGACCTCACCGCGCGGCATCTCGATCTGCGTGGCCGCATTCACACGGTCGGCCACGTCAGCTCGCAGAGCCGCGCCTGGCTGCTCGCCAACGCCACCGTGGTGCTGTACCCGTCGAGTGCCGAGGGCTTCGGCTTCGTCCCGTACGAGGCCGCGGCGATGGGCACCCCGACGGTGTTCACCGACTTCGGGCCGCTCAAGGAGATCGCGCGCGCCTCGGGCCTGCCAGCGGGCTGGTCGATCGAGCAGCACGCGGCCGACCTCGCACGACTGCTCGCCGATGAGGGCGCGCGGGCCGAGCGGGTGACGGCTCTGGAAGCGGCAATCCACGAGCACACCTGGGCCGGGTTCGCGCAGCAGCTGACCGAGTTCTTCGAGCGAATCACCAGGCTGCCGGAGGTGGCGACGAGCGCCGTGGGCGCAGATGCCGCTGCTGCTGATGCCGCAGCCCTGTCGGCGATCCTGTCGAGCCGTACGTGGCGGGCCGCCGAGCGGCTACGGAGACTGCGGCGGCGTTAGCGGCGTTGTTATCACTTCTGATAATTTCGAGCCGTGATCGAACGTGGCAGGTCCCGACTGGTCCACCCCTTTCGGAACGTCGACGGATCGCCTGAGGACCACGTCACCACCTGGCCCTCGAGGCGATCGTCACGACCCTCGAGCGCGGGTTGGTAGCTGACTGGCAGCCGCTCTTCGTCGAGATCCGCCGGAGTCCGTGGGGAAAGGTCGCGCGCAACATCGAGCGGTTGCTGTCGTACGAGTCCATCCAGGGTGTCGGACCGCTCTTCACGCGGGCGATCGCCAACGCAAGGGATGCCGCGGAACGGAGGGACCGCGAGGAGGTGGCGCAGCGAGTTCGTGCTGCGGTGGCCGACTCCGGCATGACCGCTGGAAGGTTCGCGGATCTCGTGGGCACATCGGCCTCTCGGCTCAGCACCTACATGAGCGGCAAGGTCACGCCGTCAGCGGCGATGCTGGTGCGGATCGAACGAATGGCTCGAAGCGACGTCTGACACTGTCGAGGCTCAGCGAGACGCGAGGCGAAGCAGGTACTCCCCGTAGCCGCTCTTCAGCAACGGCTGTGCGAGCGCAGCAAGTTCGTCGGCGGTGATCCATCCGTTGCGCCAGGCGATCTCCTCGGCGCAGCCGACCTTGGTGCCGGTGCGATCCTCCATGACGCGGACGAACTCGCCGGCGTCCTGCAGCGACCGGAACGTTCCGGTGTCGAGCCATGCGGTACCGCGCTCGAGAACGGTGACCGTGAGCGACCCGGCCTTGAGGTAGTGATCGTTGACCGACGTGATCTCGAACTCGCCGCGTGCACTGGGCTGGATCGACTTCGCGACGTCGACGACGGTCTCGTCGTAGAAGTACAGGCCGGGGATCGCAAAGTGGCTCTTCGGTGCCGCGGGCTTCTCCTCGACGGAGAGCACCACGCCGTCATCGTCGAACTCGACGACGCCGTACTCACTCGGGTTGGCAACCTCGTAGGCGAACACATGTGCGCCCACCTGCGTGGTCGACTGTGCGAGCTTGCGGCCCAGGCTCGGCCCGTAGAACAGGTTGTCGCCGAGGATGAGTGCTGCCTGATCGCCCGCGAGGAAGTCCTCGGCGATGAGGAAGGCCTGCGCGAGGCCCTCGGGCCGAGGCTGCACGGCGTACTGGATGGTCATGCCCCACGCGCGACCGTCGCCCAGCAGACGCGAGAACGACTCGGAGTCCTCGGGGGTCGTGATGATCAGGATCTCGCGCAGCCCGGCTGCCATGAGAGTGGCCAGCGGGTAGTGGATCATCGGCTTGTCGTAGACCGGGAGCAGTTGCTTGCTCACGCCCATCGTGATCGGCCACAGCCGGCTACCGGTTCCCCCGGCCAGGATGATCCCCTTCACGGCGTGAACGCTACCCGTTCTTCCGCGGCAGCAGGCCCCGAGCGCTCCCCTTGGCCTTCGCCCACCGGTTGTCCTCGACCGTGACAGCCAGCGCGGTGTTCACTGCCACGCGACGCAGGGTGCGCAGGGCGTGGGTCGGTGACTGGACGAACTCGGCGGGGAAGAGCCGGAGCCGGTTGCGCACGATCGTGGTGTGACGCTCGGGACTGTGGCCGGAGGCGAGCACATCGCGGCCGAGCACGCGGACCTGCCGGCCATCGCCGACACGGTGCGTGATCTCGAGCCCGGGAGCCAGCACGATCCGCATCCCCGCCCTGCGCAGGGCCAGGCAGGCCGCCGCGTCCACGGCATCAATCCCCAGCGACTCGTCGAAGCCGCCGAGCGCGAGCAGTGCGTCGACCGCCCAGATGGTCCCGGTCTGGATCACCTCGGCCGTGGT
>CAIVQM010000358.1 GCA_903908025.1 uncultured bacterium | reverse complement strand
GCACGGTGGCGCCAACGCCGTTCTCGTCGAGCAGGCCGGTTCCATCGGTGCCGCCATGCACGCCGGCCCTGGAAACATGGTCGTCGGCCTCGACATCACCTGCACCCACCATCGCGGGGTCCGAGCAGGATCCGTGACCGCCATCGCCGTACCGCTGTCCCTCGGGCGGACCGTGACGAGCTACGACGTGCGGATCACAGACGATGAGGGGCGCCTTGCCTGCTCCGGTCGGCTGACCTGTCTCATTCGCCCGGTAACGCCGCCGTAACAGATCGCAAACGGATGGTTACCAGATTGACACCCACCCACCGGCAGAACCTGACTATGCTCGCGGCGCTGGCATATGTCAGCTGCTCCCATCCGACGGCTGTCGGCGGGCGCAGATCGCTCACGGGAGGAGCGCCGCGCGTGCAACGACGCATCATGGCCGCCATCGGCGCCATCTTCGTCGCACTCGTCGCCTTGTTCGCGATGGCCCAGCCGGCCTCAGCCGACGGCGAGCAGGTCAGCGGGCGGCTGGAGAACCGGATCGATGGCAAGAAGACCCCCATCAGCGGGGTGACCATCACGGTGACCGGCGAGGGGTTCGACGGATCCACGACGAGCGGCGCCGACGGCAAGTGGGTGATCCCGCTTCCTGCGCGCGGCAACTACGAGGTCTCGATCGACGTGAGCACCCTGCCCGAGGGTGTCGCCCTCACGGATGCCGAGAAGGTCACGGTCAAGACGGTGGTCGCGCCGCCGACCATCAATCGGACCATCATCTTCCCCCTTGGCGTCTCGACCTCGAAGACGACCACCATCTGGGAACAGGCTGCGCAACTGACCGTCTCTGGCCTGGAGTTCGGCCTCTTGATCGCCCTCGGCGCACTGGGCCTGTCCTTGATCTACGGCACCACCGGCCTGACGAACTTCGCGCACGGCGAGATCATCAGCTTCGGCGGGCTCGCCGCCTGGACCCTGAACGCTGGCATGGGCATTCCGTTCGTCGCCTCAGCCATCCTCGCTGTGATTCTCTCCGGCGCCTTCGGCTGGCTCAATAACGCCGCGCTGTGGAAACCGCTTCGAAAGCGCGGGACCGGCCTCATCGCCATGATGATCGTGTCCATCGGCCTGGCGATCTTCCTCCGCAACTTCTATCTGTTCTTCTACGGCGGCGACAAGCGCGCCTACGCTGAGTTCGCCGGAATGGCAGGCCTGGAATTCGGGCCCGTTTCGATCACGCCCACCGACATCGTCGCCATGCTCGTCGCGATCATCGCCCTAGGCCTGGTCGTCGTCGGGGTGCAGAAGACCCGAATGGGCAAGGCCACCCGGGCCGTCTCCGACAACCCCGGCCTCGCCTCAAGCGCCGGCATCAATGTCGAGCGCGTCATCACGGTCGTCTGGATCGTGGGCGCAGCTCTTGCCGGCCTCTCCGGTGTCCTGCTCGGCTTCTCGCAGCAGGTGTCGTTCCAGATGGGCTTCCAACTGCTGCTGCTCGTCTTCGCCGCCGTCACGCTGGGTGGCCTGGGCACCATCTGGGGGGCCATCGTCGGTTCGCTGGTCGTCGGCCTGTTCCTGCAGCTGACAACTCTGATCATCCCCACGGAACTCAAGAGCGTCGGGGCGCTCCTGGTGCTGATCGTGATCCTCCTTGTCCGTCCGTACGGCCTGCTGGGCCGTCGTGAGCGCGTGGGTTAGGGGGCTGTCATGGACTGGGGATACATCATCTCGGTGATGATCGTCTCGGCGTTCGGCGTCGAGGCCATCGTGTTCGGACTGGCCGCCATCGGCATCAACATGCAGTTCGGCTACACCGGACTGCTCAACTTCGGTCAGGCCGCCTTCATGGCCGTCGGTGGCTACGCGATCGCCGTGACGGTCGTCCACCTCGGTCTGAACTTCTGGATCGGCATCGTCATCGGCCTGCT
>CAIVQM010000357.1 GCA_903908025.1 uncultured bacterium | reverse complement strand
GCTCATGTACGCCTGGACGGGTCTTATCGCCGGGACGGCGGTGGCCGTGGCATTCGTGCCCCTTGGCTACGCCGCGCTGGGGTTCCTCGTCGGGCTGGGACTGCTGATCTTCGCGGTGCGGAGGCCGGGGAAGGCGCCGCAGGCACAGGTGCGCCGGCTGCGGACGGGTACCGAGGCCTGACGGCCGCTGCGCATTTGGGTGACCCCAGCGCGGTGCGATAGCGTCGTGGCGTGCCCGCGAATGACTCACTTGTCCTGCGCCGGGCGACCATCATCACCCTGGTCGTCGGCCTGGTCGCGACGATCATCGGCACCCTCGTCGCGGGCGGCAAAGGCCTGATCGCCGGAGTGCTCGGCACGGTCATCGCGGTGGCCTTCTTCGCCATCGGGCAGTACGTCGTCGGACGCGTCCTGAAGAACAGCCCGGAGACCGCGTTCCTGACGGCCCTCGTCGTCTACATGGTCCAGATTCTGGCGTTGTTCGTGCTGCTTCTGCTGCTGCGCGATGCGACGTTCTTCGCACCCAAGGTGTTCGCCGCAACGATCATCGCGTGCGCCCTCTCCTGGATCTTCGCGTCAGCGATTGTGACGTGGCGCACAAAGGTCCTCTACGTCGATCCGGAGGCCAATCCGTGAGCGCCCCCGAGACATCTCGGAGCAAATCCGGATGGTACGGTTCGGGCGCGCGCAGACGGACCGTCACGATGGATGATGCCCGGAGGATGTCCGACTCCGCGTGGGTTAACAGCAGTCGGCTCATGGCCGGTCTGATCCTCTACACCGGCCTCGGTTGGCTGGTGTCGAGATGGGTCGGGCACCAGGCCCTGCTGATGGCCGTTGGGGCAATCGTGGGACTTGCACTGTCGTACTACCTGATGTTCGCGAGCCTTGCCAAGGAAACTCGGGACGACGAGGATCGACAGCGTCAGGACACACCATGACCGTTGTTGTGAGTTCGGTGCGTGGCTTGGAGGAGCCTGGTGTCAGCTGATGTAGTGGTCGCTTCGGGCGGCTTGGACTGTCACCTCATGTCGGGGTGCGGTTTCCCCGCACCCGGCGCCGAGATCTTCCAGTTCGATGCCATCTACACGTTCACGATCGGCAGCCTGGCCTTCCACATCACCAAGGTGACGTTCCTGCTGCTCATCTGCGTCGTCCTGATCCTCGGCTTCTTCATCTACGCCTTCCGCAGCCCCAAGCTCGTTCCGCGTGGCGCGCAGAACGTCGGCGAGATGGGCTACCTGTTCATCCGCGACGGCATCGCCCGCGAGGCCATGGGCAAGGAGGGCGACAAGTTCGTCCCCTTCCTCTTCTCCTTCTTCTTCCTCGTGTGGCTCTCGAACTTCATGGGCATCGTCCCCTTCGCCCAGATCCCCGTGACGTCGATCTTCGCGATCCCGGTGGCCTTCGCCCTCGTGGTCTACGTCACCTGGGTGCCGATCGGCATCTACAAGCAGGGCTTCTTCCCGTTCTTCAAGAACATGATGTTCCCGCCCGGCGTCCCCAAGGCCATGTACGTGCTCCTGGCGCCGCTGGAGTTCATGTCGAACATCATCGTTCGACCGGCCACGCACGCCATTCGTCTCTTCGCCAACATGTTCGCCGGCCACCTGCTGATCGCATCGTTCAGCGTCGCGGCCTTCTACCTGATCAGCGCCAGCGTCGTCGGGGTCATCGGTTCGGTGGCCTCGTTCGCCGTGGCCGTCGGCCTCACCGGCTTCGAGGTGCTGATCCAGGCGCTGCAGGCATACATCTTCACGCTCCTTGCCGCTGTCTACATCGGTGGCGCCCTGCACGCCGAGCACTGAGCCGCACGACGCACGACACAACCGAATAGAGCAGTACCCACCACTGGACCCCGGACCGACGGAACGACCGCCGGCCAGGAAAGTAAAGGAAACGACATGTCGCTTCTCGCGGAAGTCACCGGATCGCTCGGCTCGATCGGCTACGGCCTCGCAGCCATCGGCCCCGGTGTCGGTATCGGCATCATCTTCGGTATGGGCGTGCAGGCCATCGCACGTCAGCCCGAGGCATACGGCGTCATTCGCCAGAACATGATCCTGGGCTTCGCGCTCACCGAGGCACTGGCCCTCATCGGCTTCGTCGCCCCGTTCGTCTTCGGCGTGTGACCTGAACCATCCACGGTTCAGTCCACTGATTGATCTGGGAAGGTCACCGTCGTGATTAACGTCATTGCCGCAGTTAGCGCTGTGGTCGCTGCGTCCGGAGCAGAGGGCGAGGAGATGCCCTCTGTCCTCGCTGTGCCGATCGATGAACTGATCATCGGCATCATCGCGTTCCTGGTCGTCTTCGGCGGCCTCGCCAAGCTAGCGCTGCCGAAGATCAAGCAGACCCTCGAGGAGCGCACCAACGCCATCGAGGGCGGCATCGAGCGGGCTGCCAAGGCCGAGGCGGAGGCCAAGACCCTCGCCGACGAGTACCGGGCACAGCTGGCGCAGGCACGCGAGGAGGCATCCGCCATCCGCACGCAGGCGCAGGCCGATCGCTCGGCGATCATCGAGGAGGCCCGTGCTGAGGCGCGGACTGCCGCGCAGCAGGTCACGGCGCAGCTGGCAGCCGATCGTTCGCAGGCCACGTCGGCGCTCACGCGTCAGATCGGCGAACTGTCGGTCACGCTCGCCGGCAAGGTCGTGGGTCAGTCGCTCGACGACGACGCCCGCGTCCGCCAGACGGTCGAGGACTTCATTGCCGACCTCGAGAGGCAGGCGACGGGCTGATGTTCGGTTCCAGTCGCGACAGCCTTGCGGTCTGCCAGGAGGGCCTCGACGCCCGCCGGCAGGACGCGGGCTTCGCCCTGCTGTCCGGTGAGATCTTCGCCGTGGCAGGGGTACTCGACCGGGAGGGTCAGCTGTGCAGCAACCTGGCCGACTCGGGCCAGCCGCCGTCGGTTCGTGAGGGACTGGTGCGCCAGCTCTTCGGTGGCAAGGTCAGCGACCTGGCGATCGACATCATCCTGATGACGGTGGCCTGCCGCTGGTCGGCGGCCGCCGACCTGGTGCTCGCCCTGGAGCAGCTCGCCGATCAGGCCGCCTTCACGGTGGCCGAGGCCGACGGCAGCCTGAACGCGACGGAGGAGGAGATCTTCCTCTTCGGCCGGGCGCTGGACTCCTCTTCGGCACTGCAGATGGCGCTCACCGATCCGGCTCAGTCCGCTGAGACCAAGGCAGGGGTCGTCCGCGACCTGCTGCAGGGGCGCTCGACAGCAGCGACCCAGCAGGTTCTCGAGTACGCGGTCGGACACCTCCACGGCCGGCGGATCGACGCTGTGGTGGACGAGCTCTGCGGCCTCGCGGCCAAGCAGCGTGAGCGCCTCGTGGCAGAGGTTCGCGTGGCGGCGCCGCTCGACGAGACACAGGAGCGGCGACTCGCGGAGGCCCTTGGGCGCCTCAAGGGCCGCACGGTGCAGCTCAATGTGGCGGTCGACCCGGCCGTTCTCGGCGGGGTCCACGTACGGATCGGCGACGAGGTCATCGACGGCACCATCGCATCACGTTTGGAACAGGCTCGTCGCGCCCTCCTGGGCTGACGTGCCACCAGGCTTACCTACCAATCGACAGGCTGCCCGCCTCGCGGGCCGAGAAAGAGAGCAGGACACCATGACGGAGCTGACGATCCGGCCGGAAGAGATCCGGGATGCGATCGAGCGGAACGTCGCGGCGTACTCGCCGGGCACCGCCCGCGAAGAGGTCGGCCGCGTCATGGAGACCGGCGACGGCATCGCGCGCGTCGAGGGACTCCACTCGGCCATGACCAACGAGCTGCTCGAGTTCGAGGGTGGCCTTCTGGGCGTCGCCCTGAACCTCGACGTTCGTGAGATCGGCGTCGTGCTGCTGGGCGACGGATCCCAGATCGAGGAGGGCCAGGCCGTGCGTCGCACGGGCGAGGTGCTCTCCGTGCCCGTCGGTGACGGCTTCATGGGACGTGTTGTCGATCCGCTGGGCAACCCGATCGACGGCCTCGGCCCGATCGTGGCCGAGGGACGCCGCGCCCTCGAGGTGCAGGCGCCCACGGTCGTCCAGCGCCAGCCCGTCAAGGAGCCGATGCAGACCGGCATCAAGGCCATCGACGCCATGACCGCCATCGGACGCGGACAGCGTCAGCTGATCATCGGCGACCGTCAGACCGGCAAGACCGCGGTCTGCCTCGACACGATCCTCAACCAGCGTGAGAACTGGGAGTCCGGGGATCCCAAGAAGCAGGTGCGCTGCATCTACGTCGCCATCGGCCAGAAGGGTTCCACGATCGCCTCCGTCAAGGGTGCGCTCGAGGAGTACGGCGCGATGGAGTACACGACCATCGTCGCGGCCCCGGCGTCCGACCCGGCCGGCTTCAAGTACCTCGCGCCCTACACCG